>JBEKFN010000392.1:0-3847 GCA_050013295.1 Terriglobales bacterium | reverse complement strand
CGTAGCGGGATTCAACCTGGGCAAGTATGTTCGGGCCGAGGTCAAGGCGGGCAACATCCTGGTCGAGGCGTACGGCACCAAGGGAGTGGAGAAATCGTTCCCCAAGGCGCGGTCGGAAGTGATTGAGCCGCCGACTTTTCCCGGTTCGCGCCAGCCGAGATCAAGATCGCTCCCGCCGCTCGTCGTGACTCCCCCCCCTCCGTCCCCTGCACGCGACGTGCAGGCGGTGGCGGACAGGGCGGCGAAAGCAATTGCCAGTTTCTCCGAGTGGTTTGGCCCGTATCCCTACAGTTCGCTGGCGTTGACCCAGATGCCGGGGAATTTTAGCCAGGGATGGCCCGGCCTCGTGTTCCTGTCGAGCCTCGCCTTTCTAAGTCCGCAGGAGCAAACCGATCTCCGTCTGGACCCCGTCTCGCGCGAACTCGACACCCAGGTTCTGGTCCACGAAACCGCGCATCAGTGGTGGGGCGATCTGGTGCAGTGGACGGGTTATCGCGATCAGTGGATTGCAGAAGGCCTGGCAAACTATGCGTCGCTGTTGGTGCTGGAGCAACAGAACCCCGCCCAATTCCGGGAGGTTCTCGAAAAGTATCGCCGCGATCTTCTCAGCAAGAATAAAGATGGAGAGTGGCTGCGCGACGCTGGACCCGTGACCTTGGGGCAGCGGCTCAATTCGTCCCACTTTCCCGATGGCTATGAGGCCATCAGCTACGAACGCGGCACCTGGCTTTTTCACATGCTGCGATCCATGCTTCGTGATTCCATGCCCCGTGATTCCGGCTTCGACAATTCAAAGCAGCGCGATTCCAGCTTCAAAGATTCCAGCTCCAAAGACTCAAGCCTGCACACTCCCGAAACGGCATCCCGTTCCCGGAAAGCGCGGGCGAATCCCGCAACGAACCCAGACGAGCCCTTCTTCCGCGCGCTGCGGAAAATCCGGGAGCGCTACGCCGGCAAGAGCATAAGCACGCAGCAACTGATACAAGTTTTCGAAGAGGAACTGCCGCGCCCACTCTGGTACGAACATCGTCGCAAACTGGACTGGTTCCTTGAAGCTTGGATCGAAGGCACGGCGATCCCAGAGCTGGAAGCGCGCGAAATTCGCATCACCGAGAAAACCGGCGTGACCACGGTGACCGGCGTGATCATTCAAAGAGACGCGCAAAGGGACGCGCAAAAAGACGCGCCCAACGATCTAGTGACCGCGGTCCCCGTGTACGGCGCGACCGCGACCAACGCCTTGGTTTTTCTAGGCGAAGTGCTGGCGGATGGCCCAGAGACGCCGTTCCGCCTGCCAGCTCCGAGCGACGTGCGGAAGGTAGTGCTGGACCCAAAACAGACAATTCTGACCGCGCCCAAGTAGCTCGTGTAGGGCGGACACTCCTGTCCGCCGCGTTTGCCCTTGGTGTTGATTTTGATCCAAAAACCAACGCTATTTCGATCGCCAGAGCCCTTAGTGCCAAGCATGCCGCCACTCGCACTTAGCAAGGCTATGCAAATGCTAAAGCAGACGCAGGAAAGCAAATCAGAGGATGCAATGTCTCTTCCGCCCCACGTGTCTGCAAACGGTGTATACGCAAGTGAGATGTTCAAGAGCCCCCGCCGACGCACAATTCTCCTCGTCGAGGACGAGCCCTTCGTGCGAGAAGCGACCTGCAGCATTCTGGAGCATGCCGGCTTTGAAGTTCTGCCCACCGCAGATGCCCAGGATGCCATGAAAGTTTACGACGACCGCCACCACGGAAACGGAATTGATCTCGTGATCACCGACATGGTGCTTCCCGGAGCAACCGGTGAGCAGCTAGGCCAGGATCTGCGCCAGCGTTCCCCGGAGGTTGTGGTTCTGGTAACGTCCGGCTACAGCAACCCCGAGTACGATACCGAAGTGCCCGAATCGCGCACCTATTTCCTGGCAAAGCCGTATTCCATGAGAACGCTGATCGACAAAATCGAACAGATCCTAGGCGCAACGCCCCAAGCGCGTGCGGCCAAGCAGGCCGGCTAGTCTCTATTTATGTGAGAATTCACCCGACGCATTCACCCGACGAGAAGTCCCTCCACGGCTGTTTCCCCCGTGTTCCTCCGTGTCCCCTGTGGTAAAGAATTAGCCTGCAGCGCAACCGAAGCCCGCCAGCAACCTCCGCGCCGTTTATAATCCTCCCTTCCCAAATTCGGTTTCTAGAATCATCGGCAAGAACCATTGGCAAGGATCATTCCGTCGAAGGAGCAAGCATGAACCTGGAAGGCCGTGTAGCGCTGGTTACGGGAGCGTCGCAAGGAATCGGTCATGCCTGCGCCCAAGCCCTGGCGCGCCACGGAGCAACCGTAGCCGTAGCCGCGCGCAATCACCAGAAGCTGGAAGAACTAGTCTCCCAAATCGCAGCCACCGGAGGCAAAGCCAAGTCCTTCGCCATGGACGTAGCCGACGAAGCCCAGGTAAAGTCCGCGATCAAGTCGGCGCTAGCCGAATTCGGCAAGATCGACATCCTCGTCAACAACGCCGGAATCACGCGCGACCAGCTGGTAATGCGCATGAAGCGCTCCGACTGGGACGCCGTCCTCGCGACCAACCTGACCTCCGCCTATCTCTCGATCCAGCAGGTCATCGGATCGATGCTCAAGCAGCGCTGGGGAAGAATCATCAACATCTCGAGCGTCTTCGGACAAACCGGCCAAGCCGGCCAGGCCAACTACGCCGCCTCCAAAGCCGGACTGATCGGCCTGACCATGGCCATGGCCCGCGAAGTAGCGTCGCGCAACATCACCGTCAACGCCGTATCTCCAGGATTCATAGAGACCAGCATGACCGCAGCTCTAAGCGAAGAATTCAAGCAAAATGCGGTAAAGTCCATCCCGCTAGGAAGAGTAGGCAAGCCGGAAGACGTAGCCAGTGCAGTCTGCTTCCTGGCCTCCGAAGAAGCCTCCTACATCACCGGCCATGTGCTGAATGTGAACGGTGGATTGCTGATGGGATGACGGCGCGCTCTTACTCAGCAGTCCACTTGGGCAAGAGTCGACGGACTTCTTCCGCAGGCACGGTTCGACCGGCTTCCGCGTCCCGCATTCCCTGGTCAATGGCAGCGAGGGTCTCCTCGTCTTCATCCTCCACGACGGGAGCGGGATTCTCTAAATCGAACTTCTTCGTCTTTGTCCTTGCCATGCGGCCATCGTAGCACGGACCCTCCTGACGATGTTTCCTACTTCACCGGACATGTGCTGAATGTGAATGGGGATTGCTGATGGGATGAGGAACGGCAGTTCTCAGTTCACGGACCACCTGCTGGCGAAGGGGGAGCAGGAATTAGATAGGCAAATGTCTACGTGCGCAATCGACGTCTATACGGAGATGGCGAATCATCTTCCGGATATGGCCTAGTTCGATCTTGTCAAATTTTAGCAGCGACCGATACACTCTACCGGCGTGGGTGACGACGCGACTGTGTGTCGCGAGGCGGACCGTGGACCCAGGGGCGCATTCTTCTAGCATTCGCGACACGTCTGCATAGAGGGCGCTTGCGGACATTTCCTACGCTGCTTTAGGCAGAGAATATACGTCATTCATGTTGTCGCTCGGCACAAAGCGCCTCCCCTGTTTGTCTAACCGCGCCACGACGATCCGAGAAGGCTTAGATTCCGGCGACTCCCTTGGGAGTCTTGTGAATGGCTCAGGCGGCGGTGCGTGCGTGGTTCGAATAGCCTTGAGAGCGTCCTCCCACAATTGCTCATCCTCTGCATCTACCTCAGAGAAGAAGCGCCTTACCTCAGCCCTGAATTCCTTGAAGGTGCTGCTTTCTTGCGCAATATCGAACAATACTTCCCTGTACCGATTCCGAAAACGCAAGAAGGT
>JBEKFN010000391.1:0-3874 GCA_050013295.1 Terriglobales bacterium | reverse complement strand
CTGGCCAGGATCCCTCCGAAGCCGGAACCAGCGGCCTCCAGCAAGTAAGCCGAACTGGTGGCGACGCGAGCGGAGACGGCGCATTCCTGTTCGTACATCCGGGTCGCAACCACGAAAAGCGACCCTGCGACAACACAAAACAGGCTCAGACAGGCCAGAGATGTAAGCAGCATCGGCACCGGACCAACCAGCTCGCCCGGCACTGTCTGAAAAAGAGATCTGGAGGCGCGCAATGCCCAGATCGTCGGCAGCAGGCTGACGCCGAGCAGGCATTCGAGCGCGGCGACGGCCCGGCGAGCGCGGTTCCCGCCCAGTGCAAAACGGCTGCTCAGGCTGCTGCCGGCGGCGGTCCAGAAGAGCCAGGTGGCTAACATAATTCCCAGCGAAATCTCATTGCCGTTGAAGACAACGATGATCTCCCGCATAAGAACGATCTGGCCGATGACCGCGCTGAATCCGATCAACGTCAGAGCCGCCCTTACGGCAGACGGCGGTTGTTTGGCACACGGCATTGTGACGGACTGCATAGCTGCTGCCACCAGAACGAGATTAGAATTTAGTTATTGCGCAAAAGCAAAGAGGTCAAAGCAATATGCCGTTGACCGAGGGCAGCATACTCAACCGTCGTGAAGCGTTAATCAAACTGCTCCGCCTAGGAGGAGTCGCTGCCGGAACTGCAGGCCTCGGATTCTGGCTGAACGAGCACAGCCAGCGCCCCGGGCCCGAGCTGGCCATCAATTTGAAGCGCAGTCATACTGTAGCGGCTGATCCGGCTTTGCCTGAGATGGCGGTCATCCAAGGAGATGATCCCGAACAACTGGCGCGGACTGCCATCGAAGAACTGGGCGGCATCCATCGCTTCGTCTCCCGCGCCGATATCGTGTTGGTGAAGCCGAACGTCGGCTGGGACCGCACTCCAGAACAGGCGGCTAACACCAATCCAAAGATCGTCGCAGAGATCGTTCGGCAGTGCTGGAACGCAGGGGCGAAGCGGGTCATCGTGACCGACGTGAGCTGTAACGATCCCCGGCGGTGTTTTCAGAGGTCGGGCATTGCCGAGGCAGCGCGCCGCGAAGGCGCCGATGTGATCCTGCCCG
Source organism: Terriglobales bacterium (assembly GCA_050013295.1). GTDB lineage: Bacteria > Acidobacteriota > Terriglobia > Terriglobales > Acidobacteriaceae > Acidiflorens. The sequence goes on along the minus strand of JBEKFN010000391.1, from coordinate 2,777 downwards.
ATCCCGCCAGATTCAAAGATGTAGACCTGCAGGGAGAAGTTCTGCGCGACTGGCCGGTTTTCGATCCCTTCCTGAATGCCGACAAGATCATCAACGTTCCAATCGCCAAACACCACAGCCTGACCGGCACGACTCTGGGGATGAAGAACTGGTACGGCATCCTGGGTGGACCACGCCATCAGTTGCACCAAAAGATCCACGAAAGCCTGGTAGACCTCGCTGATTTCATTCGTCCGACTCTTACCATCATCGATTGCTATCGCGTGCTCATCCGGAACGGCCCAACGGGCGGCAACCTTGACGATGTCCTTTTGAAAAAGACGCTGGTGGCCGGAACCGATCCGGTGGCGCTCGACGCTTATGTGGCGAAGGCCTACTGGAATTTGGAATTTTCATCCCTGCCCTATTTGAAAATGGCGTCCCAGCGCGGGTTGGGAACCTACGAGTTCGGGAAGATCCGCACACGCGTAAGAAGCAGTGCATGAGAAAGGAAGGTGGAGCGTTATGAACTCCCGACTGCTCACCCGCCCTACAGAACAAACGGCTGATCTATAACTTGCTGTTTCATTCCACTGCCGAGACCCTGCTCGAGATCGCTCGGGATCCTCGTCACCTGGGCGCGGAGATCGTTGTAGTCGCGCCGCACGCGCCGGGGACAACATTGGTTTCGAATCAAAGCCAAGACGTTACACGAGAGATATCGCTGGTGGAAGTTTTGGGGTAAGCGTCTAATCGGCCAAGTGACCATCGACGTCAGAATGAGGAGCCAAGAAATGCTGACATAACTTCCTGTTGGCTGACAATCCGGGAGTGACCGCCTGAGCGCCATGGGATTCCAATACATGGGCGAAGGTAGACCGTAGTGCAGGCCGTAGCTAGTCGTGCGATGCTGAACGCTTTCCCGGCCCCAACAGCGCACGGCCCGGGAACACATCCGGCACGATCTTGCCTTCGTCGACGACTATGGTTCCTCCTACCACTAAGTAGCGCACGCCCACACTCGGCTCCATGGGCTTCTCGAAAGTGGAGCGGTCGCAGATAGTTCCAGCATCGAACACAACGATGTCGGCGTCGGCGCCCTCCTGCAATCTGCCTTTTTCCCGTGCTGCGGGAGTCGAACGCTCCAGCATCTCCGCCGGCATGAGACTCATCTTTCGCAGAGCATCCATCAGCGTGATCGTTCCCTTTTCGCGGACATATTGGGCCAGCACGCGCGAATAAGTCCCGGCGTTACGGGGATGGCCTTCGAGACCATCGCTGGCGATCATCACCAGAGGATGAGGGATCACTTTGTCTAGTATTTCCTGCTTATTGTTGAAGATCACCACCCAGTGCGTCGTGCTGGAATTATGCAGTTCGTCGAAACGCTCCTTGGTGAAGCGCTCGCCCGTTTCGGGGAGCATGAGATCGCCGTAGCCGATGCCAAATTTGTCCTGCCAGCCGGGGTTGAACAGCGCTGAGTTTATGGAAGTCATGCCTGCGATGTAAGGGTACGCCTCGGTGGTTACATCGAGGCCGCGGGCGCGCGCTCCTTCGACCATGGAGAGACACTCGAAAACGTCGCGCAGGCAGGTGCTATTGATGTGCACGATGTGCAGCGAAGCGCCCGTGATAGCAGCCGCTCCAATCACTTCGCTGATCTGTTGAACAGTGGGGCCGGCCTCGACGCGGCCCGAACTGCGCGCATGGGTGTAGACCGGCACCCTCCGCTCGGCGGCGAGACGGAACATATCAATCACCTCCAAGCGAGTTGCTCCGGGCGTGTACTCGATTCCCATCCCGACGGCCAAGCCGCCAGCGCTAAGCTCCGCGCGCAGGCGCTCCCGCATGCTCTCGATCTGTTCGGACGTGGCGGGCTGATCGGTCGCGGGTCCGCTCTTGGGCAGGATGGCTCCGGCCGGCAGCGGCGCGCCGAACGCGAGAGCCCGCGCCGCGACATGGCTGGCCGCAGTCCCGTAGTGAATCAGCGAGTGTCCTTCTTTAGCTTTTAAAAACTGAGTGACGTCGGGTGCACCGATTTCCAACTCCAGTGCCATGGTGACGCCATCGAGCGCCTTGACGCGCTGGCTGGTGAGGTCCTGGCCATGCTGGTGCAGGTCAATGAATCCGGGAGCGACCACCAGCCCGCTGACATGGACGACACGGCGTCCGCTCAGCGCCTCGGACGAGATGCGGACAATCTTTCCGTCGCGGATGCCGACGTTGCGCACGGCATCCACGCCGGTTTCGGGATCCATGACGCGTCCGCCTTCCAGCACGAGATCGAACTGTTGTGCTGACACAAGGGGGTTTGATAACGCCAGAAGAAAGAGAGAGAAAATCAGCTTGCGCATGGTTGCTCCGTTTGACCAGCGATGATACCAGGATGAAGCTCCATTTGGAGCTTGCCGCCGATTGCGAGCGGATGACGGGCTACCGTGAAGTAATCCCAAGGGAAGGTTTGCTGACAATCCGCCCGGAATCGTGTTGACGGCCGCCAACTGATCCAGATCGATGGTGTGGCCTATCGAGAGAGAGTGCGCGTCCATCCGAACAGAGCTCTTCCCGTCGTTCCTTCGTCGCTCGCCAAGTCGAGGCAGGCTGGGACTGAAGTGTTCCTTTGTGGACAGATTCTTCAGCCTCGTCTGGTTAAACTCTCTTAATACTCAGGACCTTCGAAAGGGGAACCTTCACTGATTCGCATAGGCCATGGAGAGCTCCCGATTGAAGGATCTCTATCCACTTCGATGGATTGAAAGGGAAGTCTAAGGTGCTGTCTCGCTGGATCAAGATTGGCG
>JBEKFN010000390.1:0-3909 GCA_050013295.1 Terriglobales bacterium | reverse complement strand
CCGGCGATCGCCCAATCTCTGCGAAGTCAGGGCTGCGACCGCCAGCAGGTTGGCCGACGAGCCCGAGTTCACCAGAACGGCCTCGCGCACCCCAACGAATTTGGCGAACTCACGTTCGAACTGCTCGGCGAAGCGCCCGGTGGTCAGCCAGAAATCGAGCGAGGACTCGACCAGCAGTTCGAGTTCTTGTTCGTCGAAGACACGGCCGGAAATGGGCACAGGGGACGATCCCGGCACGAAGTCGCGGGCAGGGAAGGCCTCACGGTAGTACTCGTCCACCAAGGCGCGGATGCGGTCGCGCAACGCGTTAGCTCGCACCTCGTTAGCTCGCAACTGGTCTGCTCGTGACACTACTGCAGCGCCTCCCGGTACCATGCGATGGTTTTTTCCAATCCTTCATCCAGAGTGAACATGGGCTTCCAGTCCAATTCAGTGCGTGCCCGCTCGGCGCTTAGGTACTGATGGCGGATCTCATTCGATGCCTGGTTCTGAATCTCGGGCTTCAACTTAGATGCCATTTTCTCGAGGATCGCATTCACCAGCTCAAGCACGCTGATCTGCGCTTCATTCGAAAAGTTATAAGCTGCACCGCAAAACTTCGAATTGTGCAGGAGCCGCTCTGCCAGCAGCATGTATGCCGCGGCGCCATCTTCGACGTAGAAATAGTCGCGCACGAACTTGCCGTCGGAGCGAATAATGGGGCGGTCGCCACGAACCACGGAGCGGATGGTGCCGGGCACCACGCGGTCCCAGTTCAGGTCTCCGCCGCCGTAAAAATTGCCGCAGCGCGTGATCGCCACGGGGACGCCAAATGTGTACGCGTAGGACTGCGCAATCAGGTCCGCGCAGGACTTGCTTACATCGTAGGGATGTTTCCCCAGCAACGGCATATCTTCTTTGTAAGGAAGCAGCGCCTGATCGCCGTAAGCCTTGTCCGAAGAAGCGAGGACCACCGACTTCACTTTTGGCGAACGCCGGCAAGCGTCCAGAAGATCCCATGTTCCGCGGATGTTGCTCTCGAAAGTTGAAAGTGGATTGCGGTTGGCGATTTGCACCTGCGTCTGAGCGGCGAGATGAAAGACGACTTCGATCTCGTACTCGCCCAACGCGCGTTCCAGCAGATAGGAACTGCTCAGATCGCCGCGCACTACGTTGACGCGGTCGGCCAGCCCCTGGTGCACAAATTCGCTGGCGGGAACCCAGTCGCGAACCAGCGCCGTCACGGACGCGCCGTGCCCCAGCAGACGTTTCGTCAGCCATCCACCCACCAGTCCCGTGGCGCCAGTGATGAAGACGGGGCGGTCACGCCAGAAGCCGTTCTTCATTATTATTTCAGCCAAATTATTCCTGCCAAACCTTCCATGGCGCCTGATCCGCGCTCCATAACTGGTTCAAGTACTCGTACTCGCGATACGTATCCATCGCATAGAAGAAGCCGTTATGCTGATAAGCCATCAACTGCCCATCGTCGGCAAGCCGCTCCAGCGGTTCCTTCTCGAAGATGCAATCGTCACCCCCAAGATAATCGAACACACGGCGATGGAGCACGAAAAAGCCTGCGCTCGCGCGGCCGCTGATTTTTGCCTTTTCCTTAAACTTGGTTACGCGACCTGTCGCGTTCGTATCGATGACTCCGAAGCGGGAACTCGGCGTGATAGTCGTGACCGTGGCCAGCTTGCCGTGGCTTTTGTGGAATTCAAGCAGCTCTCGGATGTTTACATCACCCACGCCATCGCCATAGGTCAGCATGAAGAGATCGTCACTGACGTACTTTTCAATCCTCTTCACCCGTCCGCCGGTCATCGTGGTTTGTCCGGTATCGACGAGGGTGACCTGAAAGTCCTGTTCGCGATGGACGTTTTTGTACTCAACCTTGGAGTTGCGGCCGAGGCAGAGGGTGAAATCGTTGTTCATCGCCTCATAGTTCAGGAAATATTCCTTGATCATGTTGCCGCGGTATCCGAGGCAGAACACAAAATCAGTGAAACCATTGTGCGCATACAACTTCATAATATGCCAAAGGATCGGACGACCGCCGATTTCTACCATGGGCTTGGGCCGATACTCAGTTTCCTCGCGCAAACGGGTACCGAGCCCTCCGCACAGCATCACTACTTTCACGAAATTCTCCTGGCAGGCGCTAATGCTAGTTTCCCGGATTTTATTCATTATTCAGACGTTAGACAAGGGAAGGACCCTAGAGGTTCACCACCTCTCATATCGAAGACCAACGGGATCTGATCTGAAGGACAACCTGATTACTCTGACCGCGGCGGTTGAGGCGCGAACCATGGCAATCGCGCGGGGCGAGCTCAAGCCGAAACCGGGAGATCCCAAGGTGTAGTTTGCCGGTTTACCTCGACCGAGAGTTTTGCGACAGTCTTGTCGAACAAGTACGGCGCTCTGCTCGCGACAATCACGGCGACGCATCCGGTTTCACTTCAGGAACTGGCCGGGCGTACTGGCCGCAAGGCATCCAATCTGTCCCGGACGTTGAAGACGATGGAGCATTATGGCTTCGTGCGGCTACATCGTAGAGAGCGCGGACGGGTCCGTCCCGAAGTGCCCTATCAATCAATCTCTCTCGAACTTCCTTGAGGCTTGCTAGACAGCCCAGTTCTGGATCTTCAGCCCACGCACCCGCCGAAATTCGCTTTCATTGTTTGTAACCAGTGTCAACCCTGCCGCCACGGCATGCGCAGCGATCCAAAGATCGTTGTTTCCGATCATCTCGCCTTTCGCTTCCAGTTCCGCCCGAATCGATCCGTACGCTTCGGCCGCCGATTCCGGCAAGGAGAGCGCGGGCAGCAATTGGACAAGCTCACGCAGCCGCTCAAGCGCTGCAACCCGTTGCGCGCTCTTTGCTGCGCCATAAATCAGCTCGCCGTAGGTAATGACCGAAAGCGCGGCCTCCCCGGGACGGAGCTTGCGCATAGGCTGTGATTTAATCCCCGACGTCAACTTCGAACGTTGCGCTATCCGCCGACGGTACCGGAAGAACTTCCTCGCCGGTGCACAGCGCATTTCACTTGGGGGTCATCCCGGACAGACGCCCGGCAACCTCAGAAGAGCCGCTGTCATGTCCGAATACGATCGACCCAAATCTTGGCCAACTCCGTTATCCTTGGCGGACATGGAATCAACTGCGGCTAACGACCTCGCCATTGAGTTTCGTGACGTCTCTTACACCTTACCCACAGGCCAGCAGGTGCTTTCGGGGTTGAATCTGGAGGTGCAGCGCGGACAAACTCTCGTGCTGCTCGGCCGCAGCGGTTCGGGAAAAACGACGACCCTGAAGCTAGTGAATCGCCTGCTATCGCCCACCGGAGGGGAAGTGCGCGTGAACGGTCTGGCGGCCGGGGACGTCATTCGTTTGCGCCGAAGCATCGGATATGTCATTCAAGAAGTAGGTTTATTCCCGCATTTCACCGTGGAGCGGAATATCGCTCTCCTCCCAACGATTGAGGGCTGGCCAGAAGAGCGGATTCGCACACGAGTGCAGGATTTGCTGCAGATCGTCGGACTCGAACCAAGTATGGCTTCGCGATATCCGCGACAACTTTCCGGCGGGCAGCGGCAGCGCGTTGGCGTGGCTCGGGCGCTCGCGGCCGACCCGCCCATTCTTTTGATGGACGAGCCGTTTGGAGCGCTCGATCCGCTTACACGCGACGAACTGCAGCGTGAATTCCTCGCCTTGCAGCAACAACTGAGTAAGACCGTAGTCTTTGTCACCCATGACCTGCGCGAAGCGTTGCGACTCGCGTCTCGCATCGCACTGATGGAAGCGGGAAGGCTGGTCACGGTTCTTCCTCCCCATGATTTCGTACGCTCCGACGATCCATGGGCGACCGCATATGTGAGGGCCTTCGGAGTCGGGCCGGCCTCGGCGGCAGATCGGAACGCGTCATG
>JBEKFN010000389.1:0-3934 GCA_050013295.1 Terriglobales bacterium | reverse complement strand
GCGTCATGAATTTCTTTCATTTCATCATGCAGAACCGCGGACAGGTTTTGGAGCTTACGTTGGAGCATCTCTGGTTGGTGGGGGTTTCTACCCTGCTTGCAGTGCTGGTGGGCATACCGTTGGGCATTATGATTGCGCGTTGGCCCAGGTGGAATAAGCCGGTGTTAGCGGCTGCGAACATCATTCAGACGATCCCGAGTCTGGCGCTGTTCGGATTCCTGCTGCCCGTGCCCTGGTTGGGTGAACGAGTCGAGCGGTTGGCGATCTTGGCTTTGACTCTCTATGCGTTGCTGCCCGTGATCCGCAACACTTATACGGGCATCCGCGGCGTTGATCCCGCAGTGGTCGAAGCGGGTCGCGGCATGGGATTGACCGATCGTCAGCTTTTGTTCTGGGTCGAATTGCCGCTGGCCCTCAGTGTCATTCTTTCCGGGGTGCGGATCGCGGTTGTCATCTCGGTGGGGCTCGCGACCATTGCTGCAGCCATCGGAGCGGGGGGCTTGGGAGAGTTTATCTTCCGGGGTCTGGCTATGGTGAACAATCAGGTCATTCTGGCGGGGGCGGTTCCCGCCGCAATTCTGGCGCTGTTAGCGGATACCAGCCTAGGATGGCTCGAGCGGCGGCTGCGACCACAGTGAAGAATGATGACGAAGAATGAAGAATAATCAATGAAGAGCGATCGACATAGCCGGCGTCGCCATGCACAGCGTGCTTGGCCGTTTGTCGGGAAGTCGCTCGGCTCCGGGTGGGGTTCGTTGCTGATTCTGGTTGTGGGAGCCCTGCTGTCCTCCTGTTCGCCCGCACGCTCTGATCGCATTGTTATTGGCTCCAAGAACTTTACCGAGTCCTTGATTCTGGGCGAACTCATAGCGCAGCAGATCGAAGCTCAGACAAGTCTCAAGGTGGAGCGGCGTTTTTATCTTGCCGGAACATATATCTGCCATCAGGCCGTGTTGGCCGGGCGCATCGACATGTACCCGGAATACACCGGCACCGCCCTGAGTGCGATTCTGAAGCGAAAACCCGAAGGAAGCCGGGCTGAGGTTTATCAGCAAGTCAAAGACGAATATGAAAAGCGCCTGGGGTTGACGCTGGGACCAAGCTTCGGCTTCAACGATACGTTTGCCATGGAGATTCGGGGTGACGATGCACGCCGCTTGAACATCAGAACCCTGTCGCAGGCCGCCGCGTATGCGCCGCAATGGCGTGCTGGCTTCGGCTATGAATTCATGGAACGACCCGACGGTTACAAAGGTTTGGCTGCGGCCTATGGCCTGCACTTTGCAGCCCAGCCACGCGTGATGGATCTGGGGTTGCTAGCGAGAGCGCTTCGCGATCATCAGATTGATCTTGCCGCGGGCAATGCCACCGATGGCCTGATCTCCGCTCTGGACTTTTTTGTTCTCGAAGACGACCGGCACTATTTCCCACCCTACGAGGCGGTGCCGGTAGTTCGCGAGATGGCTTTGCAGCAACATCCCGAACTTGCGCGGGCGCTTGCGGGTTTGGCGGGAAGGATTTCGGATCAGGAAATGCAGCAGCTGAATTATGCAGTCGATGGGCTGCATCACGATGTGAAAGAAGTGGCGCGCGATTTCCTGCGGAAGAAATGGCTGGCCGAATGAAAGCCAATACTCCACCTGGCCAGAACCTGATCGTGAAATCGGTTTCGCTCGTATCGCAGTTTGTGGTCCCGGCGACGGAGAACCGTCTCTCCAGAATCTCCCCCACCAAACACAGGTAAATCCCACGAAGAATCTACGGCAAGGGCTGCAGGGGTCGCACTCACAAGGAAGGATCATCGAATTCGGTGCGATCGCCCCGCTCCTGTCGGCCGTTGGAAGCAGGCGCGCCGAAAGTGGTTTCGGACCGACGCAACCCAAGGCCATACAGCAGTCTCCAAATGGCAGTATCACGTACACCGGCTGGACTTGGGTCCCTTTGGCAGCACCTTCGTTCAAGGCCCGTCCACGCGGAGGCAATTGGCCACGCACAGGGGCGATGTCCGCATCTCCGGTCTGACAACTTAAAAGTACAATCTGACGGTAGAGGTTCCACCCGGTCAAGGGAAGAGTCGTGACTGCAGACGAGTATTTGCTGAGCATTCTCCGCCGTGAGGCTGTTAACACCGGGCCATACTCGCCGGTTCGCAGCGTGCAAGGCAGTGGCGACTTTGCCGGTTCTTGGCTTGCCGCGCGCCCAGTCTCTGGCCCGGCGTTTCAATCCTGTGGTGTGAGCGATTTGACACTGAGCAAGGATGACCGGGCAGAAGCAAATTGTTCCGCCCTGAGCATTGTCGAATTATTGCTTTCGCGGTTGCACACTATCGTCATCGTCGCGCGCTCGCGACCTTGATGCCGTGGGAGCTAGACGCATAGCGTGCAATGCCTTTGTACAGCGCTTCGGCGACCTGTTCGCGGTAGCCATCGCTGCGCAACTTCTGCTCGTCGGCGGGACTGCTGACGAACGAAACTTCCGCCAGGATCCCCGGCATCGCGGTTTCCGTCAGCACCACGAAGGTGGCTTCCTTGATGCCGCGGTCGCGCAGACCCGGATTCTGCGCCGACAGTGTCCCGTACAGGGAGCACTGCACACTCTCCGCCAGCCTTCGCGACTGCTCAGCCCGCTCTTGCAAGTCGGCAGGCGAAAGTAACGCTGTCGCCGCATTCCTGACGCCGCCTGCGCCTGGCCGCGTATCCACATCTTTCGAAGCCGGCACCATGAAGAAGTTGGTGTAGTACGTTTCCACCCCGCGCGCCGAAGGAAGATCGCTGTAGTTGGCGTGCAGGGAAACGAATAGATCGGCCTGCGCCTGATTGGCGATGCTGGCGCGCTCGTCCAGAGGAATATAGCTGTCATCCTGCCGTGTGTAGATTACGTCCATTCCCAATCGACCTTCGAGCAGCTTGCCCAGCCGCTGCCCAATCTCGAGCACCAGATCTTTTTCGAGCAAGCCATCGCGCCCCACCGTGCCCCCGTCCCGACCACCGTGGCCGGCATCGATCACGATGCGCATCTTGGGCACATGCCGCTGCAGTTGCAAATCCTCCGACGCCGGCGGCGGCAGCAGGATTGGCAGTTTGTGATTCTCCGCTGCGGTCGCATTCGGGGACCGATTCACCACGCCCTTGGGGCTCGCTCCGACCTTGCGCACTTCGATCACCAGCCGGCAGGGATTCGTCTCCAGGCTCACCGAGAAATCTGTGTGGGGCGTCGTCTCCAGCACCATGCGCGTCAAGCCGGTCACGGGCTGAGCGACGCGGATGCGTTTGAGCAGTGCATCGTCCACCTTGATTGACTTCCATGGAAGGTTGGAAGCCAGTTGCGTATCGTGCAGATCGAAATAGATGCGATCAGGATTGGCCAGGCGGTGCGCTTCATACTGCACCTGATCTTCAAGATTGAGAACTACCGTACTCGAATCCGCCGACGACCAGTGCTGGATTCCGGTGATCATGGAAAACATCGACCATTCCCGCGGCTTGGCAGGTAAATTGGTCGCTTGGCTTCCATTGGAAGTCGCGCCCGGATGGATGTTGGCAGGATTCGCTGCCGTCTCGGATGATGGAGCAGCCGGCGCGTCCTTCGCCGCGATGCCCATCGGTTTCGGCGCCATCTTTTCCGTCCGCACCATCTTATTGGCCAACTGCGACGGCTTCAGCTTCCACCAGACTCCTCCCGCTAATGCTGAAGCAATGACCATGCACGCGAGCAGAACCAGCATGCCAGGCCGGCGGGTCACGCTATCCGGTTCCTCGGCTGGCATCTCGGGTTCAGCGACGGGCATGGCTTCTGGCTCGCTCGGAGCCGCTTCCAACTTCGTTGCCGCGACCTGCGCGGACTCTGCACAGCGGTCCTCATCCTCCGGCGTAAGCGCTCCCAGCAACAATTCAGCCAGCAAGCTCAGGTTGCGGACATCGCTGTCGTCGAATCC
>JBEKFN010000388.1:0-3935 GCA_050013295.1 Terriglobales bacterium | reverse complement strand
GAGTCGAAGGCCACACGCCGTTGGAACTCGCAACCAAGCTCGGCGAACAAGGATTCTTCACCTGGGACGGAAACTACTATGCCCTGAACCTGACCGAACAGTTAGACGTCGAGCGCCTCGGAGGATTTCTGCGCATCGGACTGGTGCACTACAACACAATGGAGGAAGTGGAAAGGCTTCTCGGGGCGCTGCGGGAGATTGTGGGGATGAGAGCATCGGCAACCCCCACGTAGGGACGGCCGCCCTCGGCCGTCCAGTCGGGCGAAGCCCGACCGCGCTTTCCCCCACGTAGGGACGGCCGCCCTCGTGAGCCTGCCCTGAGCGAAGTCGAAGGGTCCAGTCGGGCAAAGCCGACCGCGCTTCCGCCTGCTAGGGCCGCAGTTCTTCGACGCGGCCTCCGCGTCCTATTAGCGCCAACTTCGCCAGCCCAATGAACAGGCCGTGTTCGACGATGCCGGGAGTATTGCTAAGTGCAAGTGCCAGCGCCGGCGGATCGTCGATCTTCCCAAAGCTGCAATCAAGAATCTGATTGCCGTTGTCGGTAAGGTAAGGACTGCCGTCGGGCCGCGTGCGCAATTTGGGCGACGCGCCGAGCGCCACGATCTTCTTCTCGACCACGGTTCGAGCAAACGAAATTATCTCAACCGGCAAAGGAAATCTCCCCAGCACAGGAACAATCTTTCCCGAGTCCGCAACCACAATCATCTTCTTGGAAGCGGACGCAACGACCTTCTCCCGCAACAGCGCACCGCCTCCGCCTTTGATCAAGCGCAACTGCGGATCGACCTCGTCGGCGCCATCGATGGTGATGTCGATCTCCGGATGTTCGTCGAGCGTGGTCAGCGGAATGGAGGCTGCGCGCGCCAGGTCAGCAGTCTGGACGGAAGTCGGGATCCCCAGGATTTTCAGTCCCGCTTTTACCCGCTCGCCCAGAGCGATGACCGCGAAGTAGGCGGTTGAGCCAGTGCCTAATCCAACGACATCGCCATCGCGCACCAACTTGGCGCCCGCGCGCCCTGCGGCTTCTTTTTCTTCTTCATTTGCCATGACTAGCTCGTTTCACGACTCACTCACTTATTGAAAATCTCTATGTAGGCAAGATAGCCCGCCAGCACCAATCCAAAAATAGCGAGCAGGTAAGACACCAGGTCGACCACAAATCCTGCGGGCTCGAAAGTGTTCGAATCAAGTTGCATCTTGGTCTTACGGTAGCGGCCGAGACCGGCAAGGATGAGCAGTACTCCACCGGCCGCGGAAATAATTCCCAGCCATGTAGTGAAGCCGGGGGTGACCGACTTGTACCCCTGGAGCTTCATGAATTCGCGCAGTGCGATGGAGAAGCGTCCGATGGCGAATCCGAAGATGATGGTCGCGACCCCGGTTCGCACCCACGCCAGAAAGGTGCGTTCGTTGGCCAGGTGATCGCGCGCGCGATTGGCGTTGGGGTTCTCAGGCATGCGCTTGAGCAGGTAAGTCTAGCAAGCCCGCTATTATTCCACAGCCTTCTGAATCAGCGCAGCAATTCCGGCGATGTTTTTCAGGAGGTCGGCGGGAAAGCCGTGACGCTGCTGAAGGTATTCCGGTGAATTGTAGGAGAGCCACACATGGCGCTGTTCGTCTTGCCACGCCAGTGCTTTCAACGGAAGATCGATAGCCAACCGGGGCGCGGCAACCATCAAAGGCGTGCCACCTTTCGGACTGCCGAAGATCAGTAACTGCGTCGGGCGCATTTTGAGGCCCACCTTCTCCGCCTCACCGCTGTGGTCAATGAGGGCGAAAACCATGATGCCTTTTTCTTTGAAGATCGACTGGAGCCGTGCCAAAGTTTCGGGCACGGAGTAGCGACTGGACACATCAATCATTCCGCTGGCCATAGCGTTGCCCCTCATCTAGATTTTGTCATCCCGACCCTGAGCGTAGCCGAAGGGGAGGGATCTGTATTTTGCAGCGGACCGCAGATCCCTCGCTCCGCTCGGGATGACAATTTATAACAAGTGGTACTGCTCGTACAGCCCCACTGGTTCCTAGTTCAAAACCATCTTACCCACGATCTCTTTGAGCAGCTTGGCGGCGACCGTGGCAGTAATCTGCGTGCTGTCTTGCGCGGGATTGAATTCCACGATGTCGGCGCCGGCGATTTTCCCAGTGATGGCATGAAGGTGCGAGATCGCTTCTCTCACCGACATTCCGCCGGGCTCGCGATGCGAAATGCCCGGAGCAAAGGCGGGATCGAGCGCGTCCATGTCGAAGGAGATGTAGATGGGGCCATCGATTTTCATGCGGTCGAGCGCGGGCAAGCGCCGCATTTCGATGACTTCGACGCCGAATTTCCTGGCCTGCTCCTGCTGATGCCCAGTCATAGTCCGAATGCCGATCTGGATCAAGCGCTTGGCCGCGTCCTCTTCCATGATGCGTGCAAATGGGCAAGCGTGCGACAGTCGGTTGCCTTCGAGTTCGTCGTAAAGGTCGGGGTGCGCGTCAAAGTGGAGGATAGTCAGTCCGGGAATGTGCTTGCCGAAGGCACGGATGATCGGCAGGGTAATGGAGTGGTCACCACCCAGACAGACTGGGCGCAGACCTTGGTCGAGCAGTTCGCCGACTTTCCCTTCGATCGCGGCGAATGGCTCATCAAAGGTAAACTTCAAATCGCCAGCATCGCAGTAGGTGCCTGCGGCGCCGAGGTCGACGCCGGTTTCCGTCCACGAGTTCGAAGAATCGGAGTTGAAGGCAACACGAATGATGGGCGGCGCGCCGGCCGCGCCACGCAACCAGGAGGAGTTGGCATCGAATGGGACGCCGAGAATAACCGGGGTTCCGGGCTTGGCCGCGTCGGGAAGAAGTGTCATGGGAATATCCCTTTTGGTTCAGAATAACCGCATCGAGCACATCTTGCCGCACGTCTTGCTGTGATGAGCGATACGATTTGCTGACGGAGAGCCGGACATCCCCGCCCGGCCGGACCCTTCGGCTGCGCTCATCAGGGCAGGCTCGCGAGACGCCCGCCCCTCCATCGCATGACTTCTGCCTGAATCGGCCCCACGAGACCGATCATCCGTTATTCTATAGAGACCTCTTATGGCGACTTCAATTCGAAATAGTAGCAAGAGCGCGGCCCCTCCAATCACTCAAAACGGCGAACGGGAACGTGTGTTTGAGCTGTTCCGGCAATTTGGATATCTGGAGGCCGAACTGAACCCGCTCGGCCTGCTGCCTCCGCAACCGCATCCCGACCTGCGGTTTGATAACAATATCGACAACGAATGGGCGCGCGAGGCGCGGCGCATTTATTGCGGAAGCGTAGGCGTGGAGTTCATGCACATCGTCGACCCCGAACGGCGGCGCTGGATTCAGAATCGCATCGAAGCTCGCATCGAGGCCGAACCGGCCGCCGTCGACCTCGACATCGACCACGACCGCGCGCTCGACCTGCTCGTGCGCGCCGAGTTGTTTGAGCAAACGCTGCAACAGCGCTATCTGGGCAACAAACGTTTCTCCCTCGAAGGCAGCACGTCTTTGTTGCCGGCGATGGATCAGGTTCTGGACGTGGCCGGCGAGCGCGGTGCGGTGGAACTGGTGATGGGCATGAGTCATCGAGGGCGGCTGAACGTCATTATTCATTTGGCAAACCGCCCGCCGGAGCAGGTCTTTGCCGAATTTGAAGATGTGGATCCACGCAGCGTATTGGGGTCGGGCGACGTGAAGTATCACATGGGCGCGACCGGCGAGTACGTCACCAGGAGCGGGAAGAAAATTCATATCCACCTGGCGTCAAATCCCAGCCACCTCGAAGCGGTCGATCCGGTAACGGTGGGGCGCACGCGCGCCAAGCAGGACCGCGCCGGTGAAGGCGGCACTGCAAAGTATCTGCCGCTGCTGGTGCACGGCGACGCCGCCTTCGCCGGACAAGGCATCACGGCTGAGACGATGAATTATGC
>JBEKFN010000387.1:0-3941 GCA_050013295.1 Terriglobales bacterium | reverse complement strand
CCGAGGAAACTCATGGTCGCTTCGGCCAGAACCGCGCCCGCCATGCCGATGGCCGCCTGCACAATCACCGGCTGAATAATGTTGGGCAGGATGTGCCTGACGACGATGTGGAGATCTCCGGCCCCCAGCGCCCGCGCCGCTTCGACAAATTCGCGTTCGCGCACGGCCAGCACCTGCGCGCGCACCAGGCGTGCGTAGCCCACCCATCCGCCAATCGACAGGGCGAGGACGAGATTGAAAATGCCGGGGCCGCGAAAGGCCACAAACGCAATCGCGATGAGAATGCCGGGAAACGAAAGAAACGCATTCATCAGCACGACGTTGACGAAGCGGTCGATGCCTCCGCCGTAATATCCGGCAAGGCTGCCGATGATGAAGCCAAGCAAAAGCGAACACGCCACCACGCTGCTGCCGACGAACAGAGAAATTCGCGCCCCCCAGATCAGGCGGGAAAGGATGTCGCGTCCGAGTTCATCGGTGCCGCACCAATGCTGCGCCGATGGCGTCTGCAGGCGATTCGGCAGATCGATGTGCGCCGGATCTTGCGGAACAATCCAGGGCGCGAAAATCGCAGAGAACGCGAAGATGGCCACCAACACGGCTCCCACAGCCGCCAACGGATTGTGGCGGGCTATGCGCGGGAGCGCGATGGCTAGGGCGGACATGGCTTCAAAAACCTACAACCGTTTTCATTGTCGTATCCTCGGGTTCACCGCCGAATACAGCAAGTCAGTTAGAAAGTTCACGGCGACGTAGGTCAGCCCAATCGCCAGAATGCATCCCTGCACCAGATAGTAATCGCGGTTGGCTATGGCTTGGATGGTTAGGCGTCCTATGCCGGGCCAGGAGAAGATGGTTTCGGTTACGATTGCTCCGGCTAAGAGCGCGCCGAATTGTAATCCTAGTACGGTCAGGATTGGGATCATGGCGTTGCGCAGGGCGTGACGATAGACTACGGTGCGCTCCGGCAGGCCTTTGGCGCGGGCGGTGCGAATGTAGTCTTGGCCTAGCTCTTCTAACATTGACGTGCGCACCATGCGGGTCAGGATCGCGGCCAGCGCTCCGCCCATGGTGATGGCGGGGAGCACTAGATGGGCTATGCTGCCGGAACCGGAGACAGGGAGCCATCCTAACTTGACCGCGAAGAACAGGATCAAGACTGGCCCCAGCGCGAAGTTTGGGAACGACAGACCGAAGAGGCTTACTACGCTCAGGGTGCGATCATCCCATTGATTGCGGCGCTGGGCTGAGCGCACTCCTGCCGGAATGGCTAGAACAATGGCTACGAACAAACTCGCCAGGGTTAGTTGCAAGGTGAAGGGATAGCGCTGTGCTATCAGGCTTGTAACTCCCTGGTTGAAGCGCAGCGACTTACCTAGATCTCCGTGGAGAACGCCTCGCCAGTAATTCAGGTATTGCTGGCCTAGCGGAACATCGAGACCGTAGGCATGTCTTGCGGCCTGGATGTCTCCGGCTGCGGCGCCTTCTCCTAACATTTGCTGAATGGGATCGCCGGGGACGAAGTGAATCAGCAGGAAGACGGCGGAGACGACGAGCCAGATGACCGGCAGGGTGTAGAGGACGCGGGTGATGATGTAGCGCGGCATCGGGAGTTAAGATCGCTGTCTCATAAATAGTTCTTATGCTGTGACGTCCGGGCCGCAGGGACCAAAGAGTGAGCGGGAGAACTGGGTCGTCCCTCCGGGACTTGAATCATTTCTCTTCACTTTTCCCAGCGCTGAAGCGCTGGGCTAATCTGGTTCGCCCCTGCGGGGCTGGATTCACTTGTACCACGGGCTGCTAGTCTCCGGCACGGTTAGTCACCGGCCCGCTGCACCGAGGTTGCCGACACTGACGCCGGGGGCACGGGCACTGGTTCGATCCTCACCGTCGCGATGCGATGGCCGTCCATTTTTTCTACTACAAAACGCCTCCCTTCATAGTCGAACGCCTCGCCACCTGCGGGCATTTTCTGCAAGCGGGAGAGCAGGAAGCCGGCGAGAGTCTCGAAGCCTTCGTCCTGCGGAAGTTTCAGCTCGTATTGGGTTTCGAGGTCGCGAATGTTGACCGATCCGTCGAGCACGAGGGGCGCATTGGCATCGATAACCACGGGCTGCGCGGACGCGACGTCGAATTCGTCTTCCAGTTCGCCGACCAGTTGCTCGAGCACGTCTTCCACGCTGATGACTCCCGCGGTGGAGCCGAATTCATCGACCACCACCGCCAAGTGCCGCTTGCGCAGCTGGAATTCACCGAGCAGGTCGAGCAATGACTTGGTTTCGGGCACCACCAGCACATCGTGCATGATCTGGCCGATCTTCATCTGGGCAATGCGCATGGCAGCCGGAGGAGCGGCGATGTGGCCTAAGCGCAGCCGCGTCCAACGCATCAAGTCCTTGGCGTAAAGCACGCCGATAATATGTTCGGGCCCGCGCTGCGGATCGTACACCGGGACGCGCGAGTGTTGTTCGTCGACTACGCGCGACAGGGCTTCGTCCATGGTGAGGTCGGAGGGCAGGGAAAAAATTCTGGTCCGCGGCACCATCACTTGACGCGCGGTGATGTTGTCCAGTTCGAGCGCGTTCAGCAGCATCTCTTCCTGGGCGGGAGAGAGCTGGCCGGAGTGGTGGGCGGCGGTTACGATGAGCTTGAGTTCGTCGGGGGAGTGAACCGAGCCGTGCCGGACATCGCGTGTCCCGAAGGCGCGCAGGACAAAACCAGCCGCGCGGCTCATGCCAATCGTCAGGGGTGCGGTGACGGTCAGGAAAACGTCCATGGGCGCGGCGACCGCCAGTGCCACCCGCTCGGCTCGTTGCAAGGCGAGCGACTTCGGAACCAGTTCTCCCAGGATCACGTGCAGGCTGGTGATCAGCGCAAACGCCACCGGTACGGCGACGGCATGAGCGTAGAGCGTTGCGTACGGCACGCTGCCGATCCAGACCTCGAACAGTCGCGCCAGAACCGGCTCGCCCAGCCAGCCCAGGGTCAGGCTGGTAACGGTGATCCCGAGTTGCACGCCGTTCACGACGCGGCTGAGTTGCTGGTGAAGTTTGAGGACGGTGCGGGCGCCGGCCCGGTGAGCTACGATCAACTGCTGGATGCGCGTTTCGCGCACACTCACCAGCGCGAACTCGGCTGCGGCGAAGAAGGCATTGGCCGCCACCAGGAGCAGGATGACGAACACCCGCAGCAGCACGTATGCAATCATGGAGCCCTAATACTAACATTCCAAAGGGATAATCGTTCGGCGGATCGGAATTCCCGGAGACGGTCGCCGGCTTCGGGAACGAACTGGCGCTACAATCAGAATGCACCCTGTGACTCTATGCCCGTTGGTCGCTTTCTTTTTCCTCGCCCACCGGTCTAAGTGCGTGTTGGACGGCGGAGCGGGCATCTGATCCCGTAGAGACGCGGCTTGCCGCGTCTCCTTAGACGGAGCTACGGCCGAAGAATCTACGGCCTGATAAGAAACGCGACAGGTTTCGAGGAACTATTCCAATCTTTCTCCCGTAACAACAGGTGAGGCCAGTCTAAGATTTGAAATCAAGCAGGAGGCGGTCGTGGAAGGCAACGGCAATGGCAACGCGAAGAAAAAGCGGCGCAGGCGAATCATCTGGGGCTCGATAGCGGCAGTCGTCCTCATCCTGGTCGTTGCCGGCGCGCTGATCGCATCCAGCGGTGGCACCAAAATCGACGCCTCGAAAATCGCCAAGGTCGAGAAGGGAGACCTGGCGAAAAGCGTGGTGGCGACGGGCAAGATCGAGCCCATCACCAAGGTCGAAATCAAGTCCAAGGCCAGCGGCATCGTGAAAAAGCTCTACGTCGAATATGGCGACAAGGTGAAGAAGGGGCAGGTGCTCGCCGAACTCGACAAGGAAGAGATTCAAGCTCGTGTCGAACAGGCCCGGGCGCAATTGGAGGGCTCGAGTGCCAGCTTGAAC
>JBEKFN010000386.1:0-6651 GCA_050013295.1 Terriglobales bacterium | reverse complement strand
AGGTCCGCTCGATGTGCTCATGAACAACGCGGCAGGAAATTTTCTGGCGCGCACCGAAGATCTTTCGTTGGGTGCGTTTCAATCGGTGATTGGCATTGTCCTGATGGGCACACTGCACACGACGATGGCTTGCGGGCGGCGGTGGCTGGCGGCGGGGCGCGGAGGCGTGGTGCTGAACATTACCACCACTTACACGACGACGGGCTCGGCGTATGTGGTGCCATCGGCGGTGGCGAAGGCAGGCGTGCAGGCGCTGACGCGGAGCCTGGCAATCGAGTGGGGCGATCGCGGGATTCGTATGAACGCCATCGCACCGGGGCCGATTCCGACGGAAGGCGCGTTCTCGCGTCTGCTGCCGCGTCCGGAACTGGCGGAGACGGCAAAGAAACGAAACCCTCTGGGACGGTTTGGGACGACCGAAGAGTTCGCCAACCTGGCCGCATTCTTAATTAGCGATGGCGCCGGGTATGTAAATGGAGAAGTCGTGACCATGGATGGCGGGGAGTGGCTGCAAGGGGCGGGCGAGTTCACGGCGCTGGGACGGGAGCTGACAGCCAAAGAATGGGAAATGATGAAACCAAAACCAAAGAAGACCAAAGAATGAGCGCGCGCCGAAAGAGGGAAGTAAGGGCATTGAATATGCGGCACGCCCGCAGGATGGGGTCAGGGAGCCGCAAAAACGAAAGCGCCCCGACTCGATTAGAGTCACGGGACGCCCGTTTGAACAGCCCTCCCCCGAAGTCTGCTCAATCAGGACTCTACGTTCTGATCGCCGGGATGGCAATGGCACGAAAGTGTGACTCATAACTCTTGCATCAAGTGAGGCGCTGGACATCGAGACCAGCGCGAGACGAACGACAAAAAGCGATTTTCGCCACCGGCGGATGGTTCGAATGTGGCCGCCTTCTCGGCTCAGATCTGACAATTTTCATCCTACAATGGGCAGAGGAACGATCCCGATGAAAACGACCGGCAACAACAATCCTAATCACAGGCCGGGGCTCAGGCGATGGCCTCACAGAAGCCTTCCACGCCTTTGGCTTACCCGAGGCGCTGCACTTGATGCGGGGAGATATCCGTGAGCATGGAAATTCCCATGCCGAACTCCTTAGCGGTCCGCACCCAAAGCCTCTGCCGCCATTACCAGATGGGTGAGGCGTTGGTGCGCGCGGTGGACGGGATTTCCATCGACGTTGGCACCGGGGAATTTGTCGCTCTGCTGGGCGCCTCGGGGTCCGGCAAGTCGTCACTGCTTAACCTGATTGCCGGCCTTGACCGGCCCACCTCGGGTGCGGTGATCGTGCAGGGAAACAACCTGGCCGCACTCTCACGCGAGCAACTGGCCAAGTACCGCCTACATACCGTCGGAATGGTCTTTCAGTCGTTCAATCTGATACCCAGCATGACTTTGTTGGAAAATGTGGAGCTCCCCATGCGTTTTGCCGAAGTCGATCGCCGCGAGCGCTCTGCACTTGCGCGCCAATCGCTCGAACGCGTGGGTTTGAGCGGACGGCTTGCGCATCGGCCCACGGAACTCTCGGGTGGCGAGCAGCAGCGCGCTTCCTTGGCGCGCGCCCTCATTAACCACCCCAAGCTTCTTCTGGCGGACGAACCGACGGGCAATCTGGATAGCCGCACCGGTACAGAAATTATGGAGCTCCTTCATAGCTTCAATCAGTCGCTGGGCATGACCGTGCTGATGGTTACGCACGAGCAGGCCCTCGCCGAGAAGTATGCCGGGCGGATGTTGCATCTGGCGGATGGAAAGCTCGTCGATGACGTAACGAGCAATGACGTGCGCAACGACGACGTGCGCAACATCTCGTCCGTCGAGACGCCCGCGCCGCGGAGAGAAACACGATGAAGTTTTACGACGTCGCTGACCTCGCTGTTCGCAACCTGCGCGAGTCCGTCTTCCGCAATTCGCTGACCACGATCGGGATCGCCGTCGGGGTGGCGTCGCTGGTCGCCATGCTCTCACTCGGCATCGGCCTGCAGCAACTCGCTTCGCGCCGACTGCAGAAGTCCGGCTTGTTTGACACTATCGTGGTCACGTCCCGGCGGGATCTCCGCAACTTCCGCGAACAGCGCGAGGACGGCCCACCACCGGCCGAGAGCCCCGCGCTGGATGAACCGGCGCGACGGAAGATCGCGCAAATCCCAGGCGTGGTCGAGGCCTATCCCGATATTCGGTTTGTTACCGAGGTGCGCTTCGAAGACAAACCCCACTTGACCATGGTGGCTGGCGTCCCCTTCTCCGCCAAGAGCAACAATGATGCTTTCGATGGAATGCAGGGCAGTTTCTTCTCGTCCGAGGCCGCTCCGGAAGTCATCCTACAGAAGTCGTTTGCCGAAGAGTTGCTGGGCATAAAATCCAAGCCGGGCGCGAGCAACCCAGATACAAATATTGCCGAGTTGGCCAAACCTCTACTCGGCAAAGAGTTGACGATGCGCTATGCCGAGCGCACCGCGTCTCCCTCGGCATCTCCCACGCCGACACGGCCTGGTGACAGGGGGCCTGGCGACGCTGCGGCGTACTCGGTCGTTTCACGCCAGCAGGCACTGAAAATTGTGGGAGTGACCGACCTCGATCCAGATAGCATGCGCGGGACCGCCCGGGCACGTGTCTTCCTCCCGCTCAAGCTTGCGCAAGACTTGCACGTCATGCAGTCCAACCTGCGCGACACTTCGGCCAGCGACTCGCCCAGCTATACCTCACTCAGCGTGCGGGTCGGGAACCCCAATCAGGTCCCGGCCGTTGAAGATGCCATCAAGAAGATGGGATTCAGCGCTTTTTCCATCGTCGATGCGACCCGCAGCATGCGCCAATTCTTTGCCGTGCTCGACGGGTTCCTCGCGATCTTCGGAAGTCTGGCCTTGGCCGTTGCTTCCATCGGCATCGTGAATACGCTGGTAATGGCCATCCTCGAACGCCGGCGCGAAATCGGAATCATGAAGGCCCTCGGCGCCAGTGATGCTGACATGCGCGGCCTCTTCTTCGCCGAAGCAGGCGCCATGGGTCTCGTCGGCGGTGCCGTCGGAGTCACGCTCGGGTGGGCGCTCGGACGCCTCATCAATTTCGCAATGAACATTTATCTCGAACGCCAGCATTTTCCTCCGGCAGAGATCTGGTCCGTGCCGCTATGGCTCGTTCTCAGCGCGATCGCTTTTTCCATCGTTGTCAGTCTGCTGTCGGGGCTCTACCCGGCGGCCCGAGCCGCGCGTCTCGATCCCGTGCAGGCACTGCGCTACGAGTAAAGAGGCTGCGGAAAAACTAACGTTTCGTATCAGGGCATCGCTTTAGCGATGCCATAAGTCTTTCGCAATCAGACGCCCCTTTAGGCGCTGGGCGCGAAGTCAGACTTTTTCCGCAGCCTGTAAACTCGTCTTATGCGCTGCTGTTTGCGATGGCTCACCCTGTTTTTGGTTCCGCTCCTTCTGGGCCGAGCCCACGCCCAGGGCCGCATCGATTGCAACGCGCTGGAAAGTCGCGTCCTCAGTCAAACCGTTCACTACTGCGTTATGTTGCCACCCGGCTACGGCCTGGCGACTGCCGGCCCTTCTCCGAGGCGTTATCCAGCGCTTTATTTTTTGCATGGACTTGGCGATAACGAACAGGCTTTGTTTAAAGGCGGTGGATGGGACCTGATCGAAGACCTCCGCCAGCAAGGACAGATCTCCGATTTTCTGGTAATCGCGCCCGAAGGAAAGCGCACTTTCTACATCAACTCCGCCGATGGCCGCACGAGCCATCAGCGGTGTGTCGATGGGGGGATATGGTGCGCTTCGGTTTGCTTTTGCCTATCCGGAGCTATTCTCGTCGGTCAGTGCACAGAGTGCCGCGCTCATCGCGGAATCGCCGCCACAGACTGAAACTATCCCCACGGCGACACCGCTAAGCGGGCTGCTGGGAGCGGTGTTCGGCAATCCCGTTGACCTCCAGCACTGGAACCAGAACAGTCCTTTTGTGCTGGCGAAGCGGAACCGTGCACGGATACGGACTCCAGGGTTGTCTATCTATTTCAATTGCGGCCGGGAGGATGAATTTGGATTTGATAAAGGAGCCGCGGAACTCGACCGGCAACTCCAAGCCGGAGGCATCCAACACGAATTTCACCTGTATCCCGGCAACCACGGCGCGGCGTATTTTATGGCACACCTCGGGGAAACGTTGAAGTTTCATTCGCGTGTGTTTGCCGCAGGAAAGTAGTTCTCGCGGGTTCTGCGAAGCAACGATGACAGCTGTCAACGCCTCTGCTTTCGTGATTGAAAACCAGGATGGCATCCGGTGCGCCGCATCGCGATTCTGCAAGAGATGGGCAATCTGGCGGAAACTCGAGACGTTTGAAGATCCAGAAGAACGCGCCGCGACTGGTGCTCCGGACGGCCTGCGAAGGGTTTCCCCTGTGTACCTCTGTGTCCTCTGTGGTAAAGATTTTTCTTAGCGTTTCGGTCGAAACTCGCCCTCAGTGCCCTTCCTCTTCCAGAAATTTCTCCACTTCCAGCGCCGCCATGCAGCCGGAACCGGCGGCGGTGATAGCTTGGCGGTAGCGGCGGTCCTGCACGTCGCCGCACGCGAACACGCCCGGCACTCGCGTGAAGACGTTCTTCTGCGTGATCAGGTAGCCATCCGCATCGGTTTCGAGTTGGCCTTCGAATATCTTGGCATTCGGAATGTGGCCGATCCCAAGAAACATTGCGCTCGCAGGGAAATCCCAGCTTTCGCCGCTCTTCAAGTTGCGCAGACGCAGGGCGGTGACTTCCTTCTTGCTGACATCGAGAACATCGTCCACCACAGTATCGGTGAGAAACTCTATCTTCGGATTAGCACGGGCGCGATCGAGCATGATTTTCGAAGCGCGAAACTGCTCGCGACGATGAATAAGTGTCACCTTGGTCGCGAAGCGCGTCAGAAATATGGCTTCTTCCATGGCGGAGTCGCCGCCGCCGATCACCGCGATTTCCTTGCCCGAGAAAAAGAAGCCATCGCAAGTCGCGCAGGAAGAAACACCGTGGCCGATCAACGCACGCTCGTTCGGCAGGCCGAGCCAGCGCGCGGACGCTCCGCTGGCGACGATCAGCGTGCGGGTCTGAATGATCTCTTTTCCGAAGCTCAACTCGAACGGATGTTTGCTCAAATCGGTCTTGACTACATGGCCCATGCGATATTCGGCGCCGAAGCGCGCCGCCTGCTTGCGCATGTTCTCGATCAGTTCCGGCCCCTGGATGCCTTCGGGAAAGCCGGGGAAATTTTCCACCAGCGTGGTCATCGACAATTGTCCGCCCGGTTCATGGCCTTCGATCACGAGCGGCTTGAGGTTGGCGCGGGCGCTGTAGAGGGCGGCGGTGTGACCGGCGCACCCGGAGCCCAGGACCACAACATTGCGTATGTCCATAGTGGTAAGGAACCGTGTTGAGAGAAACATTGCTAGTAGATAGATTCTGAAAAATACATTCCGCTTCAGACCGCTGGTGGAGCGCCGGGCGTCCGCCCGGCCCGGACCCTTCGACTGCCCCCTCGGCTTCGCTCGGGGCTTCGGCGAAAACAGGGCAGGCTCGCGAGACGCCCGTCCCTCCATCGCATAAGTCATCACGCGATCCCGGTGCTACGGGTTCTTCTTGCTGCCCGCGCCCGCCTTGGTCGTAGTTCTGACCGAGGTTCCCACGCCCAGGCGAGCCAGTTCCTCGGGCACCAATTTGCGCGCGCCCAGGGCATCGCGATATCGCTCCATAATCGAAGAGGCGGCGTGAAAGATCGGTTCGTACGCGCTCTGATCCGTCGCTGGATTTCCCTCTTCTCCCGAGCACCGCGCCAGCACCACCGACGATTTTCCAAAGCGCTCCAGCTTGACGCGCGAAACCGGCGTACTGGAAGACAACATCGCGGTTGCGGAAACCACCGCGGAAGCGCTGTCCTCAATCGAAATCTGCATCAGATCTTTAGGCTCACGCAGGCGCAGCACGAGCGTCTCCACCATATTCTTCGAGTCCACGCTGAACGAGTATTGGACATTGCTGAACAGGGTGGCGCCGGGGAACTCGCGCCGAACCCGGACCCAGTCGGCCGCCGCAACCGCACCGGGCGGTAAGGGTTGCATGCCGGGGATCGGAGTGCTCGGGTCGAGTATGGAGCGCCCGCGAGCCACTTCGAAGTCCGCGGCAAACGCCGGCTTGCCCGGTACTTTGGCCAGCGCCGACGATAATTCCTTCTGCTCGTCGGCTGCAGGCGCGCACACGTTGATGACGTTCACTTTCACGGGGGGCTGCTGGGCGAAAGCCACCGCAATCATGGCCATCGTCATGATCAGGATTTTGTCAGGGAACACGGCGAAATTGTATCAGGGGAATGCAAAGGTTAGAGGGCAGAGGTCAGATTTCAGAGGTGAAACCCTATGAGTCGAGGCAGGTTACCTCTGCAATCTGACCTCTGACTTCCGCAATCCTAGTCGGCTGCCCTGGAGTCGGCCTCGATGGCGCCATGGCGGCGCAGCAACTGCGGCAGATTCTGCGAAAACGCCGAGCGCGGCAGCACCATGTCACAGCCCACTTCGTGCGCTTTCTGCTTCAAGTCGCCCTGCACGTGCGAGAGAAACCCGATGATCGACGTCCCCTTCTTCAGCTTGCTTTTCAGTTTCGGGATGAGCGTCAAAG
>JBEKFN010000385.1:0-3960 GCA_050013295.1 Terriglobales bacterium | reverse complement strand
TAAGATCCAGCTTGTGGCGCGGGCGCCCTCGGCCCCATCCAGGTCATAGTCCAATGTCGGCGTGGCTTATACGTGGCGGTTGGTGGTGACTTTCAAGAAGGCTCCCAGAGCGCGGAAGGCGGCGGAAGAGCAGATGCCTCTTGGCGGGACGGAGATTGAGGAACCGTTCTAGGGCGTTCGCGGGCGAGGGCGCCCGCGCCACACGGGGCGTGCGGTCGTTTGCAATAGCAATAACGATTCGCACCGAACCAACCGAGCGGTCGCCGTCTCGCCGTCGTCTGCTGCTACAATGGAGAACATTGGGGCGGAAAACATCGGGACACCGCAGGGGGAGCGCCCGCTGGTCGGGCTTCCCGCAATGACCGTTCCCTCGACGTTCGTCTCCTCGACGATCGTTTCCTAGGCGATCAAAGAATAATCAGGCGCTCGCGACCTGCCGCCCCTGCTGAAAGCATTCGCGGCACAGCACCGGCCTTCCTTGCGTCGGCCGGAACGGCACCGTAGTCTCTTTCCCGCACTGCGAACAGTTCGTCCGGGTCTCCGTCTTCGTGTACGAATGCCCGCGCGACGGTCCACGCGTCGTAGCTCCAAGCACTGCCACTCGCTTGCCCTTGCAGTTCTTGCAGCGTTTGGGCTCGTTCTTGAACTGCTTGTCGTGGAAAAACGACTGTTCGCCCGCTGTGAACACGAAATCCGTGCCGCAATCCACGCACTTCAAAACCTTGTCCTGGTATTCCATTGGAAGAGGCGCTCCCATTTCCGCGTCCCTGCTCGGCACGGGAGACCCGAATAGAGAAGGATCCGGTTCACATCGTGGGCAGTGGATTTACATCCCCATCATGCTTACCCCTTGGATTCGGCCCGCCATACGGTGTGCACCGCGTGGATACTGCTTTTCTGATCCATAGAGACGCGGTTTGCTGCGTCTCCAACTTTCAAAACCGCGCAGTTTAGCGCGTCTTGCAATCTCAGCGGCAAGAAAACCGGCCTTGTTACGTTTTCCGAACAAGAGAACATCATCGGTGCCGCCGTATCTGCGAAGAACGGACCGCCCGCGTCAGCGAACGGCCCGTTTTTTCCTCAGTCCTGCTCCTTGCGTGCTTTCTTGCGGCTGCGCTTGCGAGCCAGTGCTTCTTTCACTCGCTTCCTCTCGCCGGGCTTCAGGTAAAACGAGTGACGCTTTACTTCCTTGATAATGTCCTCGGTTTGTACCTTCCGCTTGAACCGCCGAAGGGCGTTTTCGAGGGATTCACCCTCTTGAAGTCGAACTTCCGCCAACGGACTACACCCCCCCGCTCGTCCTAACTGGACTCGTTAGTTATGCAAGCATTGCCCTCCTAAGTCAAGTGGAAATGTGCAAGAATCTTCACCCTATTTCAGAAATTCAACCGCATAGAAAACTGCATTTGCCGCGGAGCAAATGAACTAGTCGGCTTCATAAGACTCGTAGGTTGCTGATAATAAGCCGGATAATACGTGTTTCCAACGTATTGCGCGTACTTGATAAACTGGCCTGCCGTACTTTGGAAGCCATTGTCCGTCACCACCAACCTCTCATTGTTGCGATTAAACAGATTGAACGAATCTCCGCTCAACTCCAAATGGAGCCGTTCGCCCAGATTCATCATCCTTCCCAGTTTCAGGTCCATGCTGGCGTAGTCCGGACCGGTGAATGCATTGCGTCCATACCCGGACAGACGGTCGTTGCTCATGTTCGCGTCCTGATTCGGATCTCCCGACACGGTCGCGTTCGCCGGGCGTCCGCTGCCATACGTCATGATCCCTGAGATTTCCCAGTGGTTGAACAGAGTCCCCAGAGCCTTTTGTCCCTCTGCAAACGGGTGCGGCTCTTCGATGGCTGAAATCGTCAACCTTTGCCGCTGATCGGTCACGCTTGGCCCCCGCTCACTCTTCGTCGCGTACGAGTTCTGTACGGTCACCGGTTGTCCCGCCACCAGCGCGTCCTGCCCGTTGTCGAGAGCGTGCGCCCAGGTGTACGCCAGGTTGAAATACATCCCCCCCGACGTCCGCTTACGCAGCGAAACTGTAAGGCCGTTGTACGCGCTCGATCCCGCACTCTCAAACTGATCGATTGCCCCCAGTTGCGAGATCGGACGTTGCAACGCGTTAATGCACGGCGGATACGGACAACTGATGCTGTAACTGGTTTGCCACGTCGCAAACGATTCCACGTTATAAAACGCATTCTGAAAAGTACCGCCAGCCGCGTCGAAGATCGGATAGCTGTAATAAGTCGGCGGCGGCAGATTCACATCTCGCGCCCGGATCATATCCACCCCATGCACGAACAGGTAAGATATCGTCGCCTTGAAGCCGCCGGCCACTTCCCGCTCCAGGCTCAGACTTGCCTGCTGCACGCGTGGTGTCTTAAAATCCGGGGCAAATGCCGCTACCTCGCTGGTCGCATACGGCTGCCATGCCGCCGGTATCGTGCACGAGACCGGACCCCGGAGACAGTTCACCGCCGCATTCGGATAAGAGGGAAAGACCTGATGTTGGGAGGTAACCGTATTATCGAGAGAAATAAAATTATCGCTCAGCCCATTGTCATTGATCACCGCCGACTGATAAGTCTGCGGGATGCGGGTATAAAAAATTCCGAATCCCGCCCGCACCATGAGAGGCCGATCGTTGCCGATGGCATACCCGATTCCCACCCGCGGCGCAAAATTCATCCCGGGCAACGGCATCTTCCCCACTTGCGACCACAGCGGATTACTTACCATTCCCGTCTTCGAAAACGTCTGCAGGTCGTAGCGCGCTCCCAGGCTTAAACTGAAGTGCGGCGTCAGCCGCGTCGTATCCTGCACGAACGCCGAGTAATCGTTGCTGTTCGGATGCGACACCGGGTTCCCGAAATTCTGCTCGTAATATCGCGGCACATTGTGCGCCCACGCCCGAAGCGGGGTTAACTTCAGCCCTTCATGCATCGGCTCAAACGGAATTGGTAAAGACCACGGATTCACCGAAATGTCGTCGTATAAATACTCCCCACCGAACAGCGACGGGAAGTAATCGTAGTCCCAGGTCCGCATTCCGTCGGCCCCGAACTTCCACTGGTTTCGCCCGCGGCTCAGACTCAAGGTCTCCGCCAGGTGCAACCGGTGTTCTCGGGTTTGCCGCGGCAGCCACGACGACTGCCCGAAATCCTCCATCCAACTGTAGATACTCGTCTGCGTCCCGGTTGTATTGGGAAACTGCTGCTCCAGATCGCGCGAGAACTGCACCCGCAGATGGCTTATCAGCCGCGGCGTAATGCCGCTCAGTAAACTGAGCGACGCGCTTTCCGTCGCCACGTCTTCTTCCCCGTTCGCGCTGATCGAATCAAAGGTAATCGGACTCCCCGGATCAAAATAGACGTTGTTCGCACCGTAAGATCGCGACGCGCTCAGCCGTGCCGTAAGATACTGATGCGGCGAGAGCACCCGGTCCAGCTTCACAAATCCCGTTTCCCCGAGTAATTTCGCGTGAAACGTCCCGCCCATGGCCGAAAGCTGCGCCGACGACGCCATCACCAGCGCCTGGTCACACGCCGGCCCCCCAATCGCGGGATTGCAGATCTCGTAATCCCCTGGCGTCGGGTAAATGCCGACCAGCGGCACCACCGCCGTCTGCCCGTTGTCGAACTCCACCACCGCCGGCACATTAAAAATGTGCTGATCGTATCCCGCAAACAAAAACGTCTTGCTGCGCTGGATCGGCCCTCCCATCGTCGCGCCAAACTGGTGCTGCTCGTTGCTGGGATTAAAACCCACAAATGGCGGCGCGGCTCCCCCCAACTCACTGTCGCGCAAACGATAGAAAGTGCTGCCGTGCCAATGGTTCGTGCCCGACTTCGTCACCACATTAACCACCGCGCCCCCAGCGCGCCCCGACTCCGCTCCATAACCGCTCGACTGCACGCGGAACTCCTGTATCACCTCGTCGGAAAACTGGTAA
>JBEKFN010000384.1:0-3981 GCA_050013295.1 Terriglobales bacterium | reverse complement strand
AACTTCGGCGGAACGAGCCTCACCATCTCGGCCGCCGCCGCCAGTGGCGCCGGATTCAGTTTGAGCGGACTGCCCTTGCCTTTGACATTGACCGCCGGCCAGAGCACGTCCTTCACGGTGCTTTTTTCTCCGACCGCGAGCGGCGCCGCCAGCGGCAGCGTGAGCATCACTTCCACCGGCGCGAATCCCAACCTGAGCATTTCACTCTCTGGAGCGGGCGTGACGCAGGGAACCCTAACTACGAACCCCACCAGCCTAGCGTTTGGGAACGTTCAGGTCGGCAACGGCACGAGCTTGTCGGAGACGCTGACCAACTCCGGCGGATCGTCGGTCACCATCTCGCAAGCGAATTTGACCGGGGCGGTCTTCTCCATCAGCGGACTGACTTTGCCCCTCACTCTGACATCAAATCAAAGCGCAACGTTCACTGCGACCTTTACTCCGACCAGCGCCGCTGCGGCGAGCGGAAGCCTGTCCGTGGTGTCGAACGCATCGAACCCGCAGCTTAATCTCGCGCTCACCGGAACTGGAACGGCCGCGGGGACGTTGGCAGTCTCTCCAACCAGTCTCAGCTTTGGCAACGTGGTCGTCGGGTCGAGTGCGGCGCTCAACGGCAGCTTGACCGCCAGCGGCGCGTCGGTCACGATTTCATCGGCAAGTATTAACAACAGTGAGTTTGTGCTCTCCGGAATTTCGCTGCCGGCAACGCTCGCCGCCGGTCAATCCGTTACCTTCACCGTCACTTTCACGCCGGGGGCGAGCGGAGTCGCTTCGGCCTCGTTGTCATTTTCGAGCAATGCCTCGAACTCGCCAGCCGTGCAAACGATGACCGGCACGGGAACGGCGGCAACGCAGCACATCGTGGACCTCAGTTGGACCGCCGCGGCTGACGCAGTCGGCTACAACATATACCGCAGCACCACGTCTGGTGGTGCATACACGATGATCAACACGTCGCTGGATGGGACGAACGCGTACACCGACAGCACAGTGGTTTCCGGCCAGACTTATTACTACGTAGCCACAGCCGTAAATGCCAGTTCGGAGGAGAGCGGATACTCGAATCAAGTTCAGGCCGTGATTCCAACCCCGTGAACTTTGCCACCACCGGCTGAGAACCTGGCTCAGGAAAAGACATTCTCGACAAACCTCTGTTCCACCCAACGCGGCGACTTCTAGATAGTCTCTATTGTCAGGGTTGGGAACATTCGTCATTGCGTGTCTTGCCGGGAAATTTTGGTTCGCGTTCATCTCCTTGTGGTCCATGGTCCGCCTTGCTCACAGGATCCCGAATCCGCTGCAGCTTGGCGATCAGCAGCTTCAAATGCTCGACCTCGCTTTCGCACCAAAGCCATTGCTCATGTTGCGCCCGGACCAGCGCTTTCAACGCCTCCGCCGGGAGCACGTTCAGATTTGGAAGCGTGCTGCCTGACATGCGCGGAGTAGCGCATAAACCTTTGCGCTGCGATCTGCTCCGCGAAAATAATGCGAAAGCTGCTCAAATACCGAAGCGAAGCGTCTGGCTGCTGTCCCGTTAGGTTGAGGGGCCTTAGTGGCTCCGGACGCGTTGTCCTGATCCACTTTTCGACATCCGTGCGAAGGCTGGTAGCGAGTTTGAGCATTTCGTCCGCTTCTTTGTCGGACACGGACCTGCAACATCGTATGGTAACGCTGCGCTTCTTGCGAAAGCCGTCAAAAGTGTCAATCACTTTTCTGCCCGGCGCTGTCGTGAACTCCGGCGATTGGATAACGCGGTAGTGATGGTTGTCCCGCGTTGCCCTGTAACCTGCAGCAGCCTGGGCGGCGGTCGCTGCTTGGAGTCCCGCATTGTAGGCGATCGCAAACCGCCAGTCGGCAGGCAACTGCGTCACCTGGCAAGCTGCAAGATCCCGATCCGAAATCGCAAACAGGTTCGTGATCTCTTCAGGGCTTGTTGTGTGTTGAACCAACCAACTGTTTTGAAGCCAACTTTGCAAGCTCATTCTCGGTCCCCAACACGAAAAGTCTCTTCTCTTTCAGTACACTTCGCAAGAAATGGTTCCCAGTTGCCAGCTTTAACCGGAATTCGGACACTGGAAAGAGGCTCTTGATCACGATGTGCTTTGCTTGCCACACCATTGCGCATTACTGCGGAAACAAAACTCCTTATGCTGGAGCTAGGCATAATGAGCGTTCGTCTACCATCCATGAAGGCTTCGATTAGGCGGAACGTCGCTGCCTGTTCGCCGTTCAGCGTGGCCTATCCCAGTTCCGTCACGGGCAAAGCACGGAGTCCGTTGGCGATTGGAAAACTGTTCGAAGTACGACAGATGATAGCTCTGCTGGCAATCCGCGATTTGCCCACTACGTTACGCACGAAATCGAGGTTCACGGCGTCGCCGGTGCTCGGCACTTCCGTCCACTTCGCTTCGAACAGTTCCAGACGTCCGCCGACGTCAACCACGAAGTCCACCTCCCGCGTGCGGTCACGCCAGAAAAACAGGCTACCCATGCGTCCGGCGCGGCGCTCGCGCTCTCGCAATTGGGCAAAGACAAAGGTTTCCCAGATGGCGCCTGCCCCCGGCGCTTGACGGAGAGCTTCCTCGGAGCGGATGTTCAGCAGCGCACAAAGGAGTCCGGAATCCGCCAAGTAAAGTTTGGGACTTTTGACGATGGACTTGGTACGGTTCGAGAACCAGGGCTCAAGCAACACGACCTGCCCGGAAGCCTCGAGCGTGGACAGCCAATGGTTCGCGGTAGAGGGAGCGATGCCGATGTCTCGCGCTAGGTCGGCTTTGTTGAGTAAGTTTGCGGAACGGAGAGCACAAGCGCGCAGAAAGCGCTCGAAATCGCGCAAGCTGCCCACGTTAGCAAGCGAACGCACGTCGCGTTCCAGATAGGTGGCCAGGTAAGAGTTGTAGAAAGCCGTCACGTCGATGTCCGGGTTGGCATGCAGTTCCGGAAAACCACCCCGCACGATGGCATTTTCGAGCACGGTTTGCGGCAGGGCTGCACGGATCTCCGCCAAGGACAGTGTTTCCAATTCGGCAATGTCGACCCGTCCGGCCAGTGACTCGGAAACACTCTTCATCAGCGTGAACTTCTGGGAGCCGGTAAGCAGGAACTGCCCGTTGCGGGCTCGGCTGGCATCCACCGCGCCCTTGAGGTACCGGAATAAGCCAGGCGCGTATTGCACCTCATCGATGATCACGGGCGGCGGGTGGCGGCGAAGGAAGCCTTGCGGCTCTTTTTCGGCCTGCTCGGCTTCGGTAGGGAGGTCGAGGGATACGAACTCATGGTTCGGGAAGAGCCGTAGAAAGGTAGAAGTCTTGCCGGTCTGGCGGGCCCCAGTGAGCACGACCACTGGACGGGTCCGCGCAGATCGTAGCAGGCGGGGCTCAATGTCGCGCGGTATCCACATGCGCTAAATATACGATAGAAACGAATATTTTACAAGAGCTTCCCATTCTTGGACTCGGGGACGGAAACGACGATCCACGAATGAACCTCGGTTTTCCTTTCGGGCAAATTTCGAGGAAATGTCAGCAGCTCAGGCCCTAGTCCTGCAGGTCCTTCCGCCGGGCTTTTTCCCTGGCTTTGGCCCACCGAGCGAGCGCGGCATTGCAGTGGAGGTGTTTCGACGCCTTATCAACAGGAAGCTCAAGTCCTATCTTAACCGCCGCTTTTTTCTGCTTTCCGCTTGACCTTTGCCCATCGAGCACGTGCTGCTCGTTGAGCGATCGCGATGCGTTCTTCAGAGCTCAACTTGCGGCTTCTGGCTTTTCCTCCCAGCTGACCTAGGTGCACCGCATGAGGATCTTTCTGTCTTTCTTTAGTCATCTGCTTTGAACCTTATCTCGGCTGCCGCAGAAAAATCAAGTTTACCTCTTGACAATGCATAGCGCTAAGCAGTATGCTTAGCGGCAAGCATCGAACAAAGGAGAAAACGATGACAATCGCAAAGAGGTTCCGAAGAGACATCAAGCTGGCCCGATCGGTGTG
>JBEKFN010000383.1:0-3987 GCA_050013295.1 Terriglobales bacterium | reverse complement strand
GATTGGAATCTGGCTGCGCCGCAGAATTTCCATGACGCCGGCCGGGGTGCAGGGCACCAGGCCCGGACGCTGCGTGGAAAGGTAGCCCACGTTCATGGGATGGAATCCGTCTACGTCTTTGGCCGGATCGACCGCCAGCAGAACCTTCTTGGAGTCGACGTGCGCGGGCAGCGGCAGTTGCACCAGGATGCCGTCGATTTCGTCGCGGCGATTCAGGCCGGCTACGAGCGCGAGCAGTTCTTCGGTAGTCACGCTTTCGGCAGGCGTGTGCTGTTCGCTGTAGAGGCCGACTTCCTCGGAACTCTTCACCTTGCCGCGTACGTAGACCTCCGACGCGGGGTTGTGCCCGACCAGAACCACGGCGAGCCCGGGACGCACGCCCGATAATGCCAGGGCTTTCGCCTGGGCGGTGACTTCCGCGCGGATTTCACTGGCTATTTTGGTACCGTCGAGAATCCTGGCTGCCATCTAACCTCGTTGCCTTGCAGTGACTTGAAAGGCGATTCTATCGCATTGCGAACACCGCGGTGAGTCGTGGGTCGTCCCTCCGGGACTTCCGCTCATTTTTCCCTCCTACCCCTGCGCTAAAGCGCGGGGCTAAGCTGGTTCGCCCCTGGCGGGGCTGGATGCACGCGCTGCTCAACTTCGGGCTTCCTCAGTCGCGCTACAATAGGGGCTATGATTTCCCAGGATCTGCTCGACACGCTGGTCTGCCCGGTTTGCAAAAAGCCGGTGGTCCTGAATGCGAACGGTGGAAGCCTGAAATGCAGCGAATGCCGCCGTGTGTACCCCATTCAGGACGACATCCCAATCATGCTGGTGGACGCCGCCGCGATTGACCCGGCCTGATACCGGAAGCGACCCATCAACCGACCGATTCACCGACCGATCAACCGACAAAGTTCGGTTTTCTCCCGTCACGAAACGACAATTAGTGTCAATCTGGCAACCGGTGGCGTTGTTCTGTCTTCCGCTCGCCTGTGGGTTACCTCCCCGCAACCTTTTGCAAGATCTTGGGTTCTAACAGCTTAAGGCTCCGAGAAGCCGTATCTGACGAGGTACCAAAGTTACGGCATTGCGATTGCATGTAACCAATCAGGTTGCCGATGAATCCAATGGGGCAATGGTAGGGAGGTCGGTGGTGAGAATGGCCATGAAAGAGCGATTTACGGTGACGGAACTATGCGCCCTCCGAAACGACCTGATCCAGGGCGGCATGGTGGATTCCCGCGAAGCAGCGGAACTGCTGCAGGTTTTTTTAGCGGGGCGGGGTTACGGCGTTTCGCAGGCGGCTGCGATCGACGCCGCCGGACGGGTAGAGATGGCGGGCTGTTCTCTGCCGGTGCTGGAGGCCGAACTGGAAGGGCTCGCGCTGGTGATGTGAGGTTTCCGCGCTGGCGTGCGAGGTTTCGCGCAGCCAGCGGCAACGAGGTTAACGGGAAACTGATCTAGCTTAACTCAGCAATTGACAGTTTCTCAGGACGAAGCGCCGGGCTCAATCGCCCGGCCTTTTGTTTTTCGGGGGCGATTTTTCTGGGCGCGAGTAGGCCGCTAACAATTGAGGTCAGGCAACTGGTGAAAGCCGGCTTGTAATGCAGTTCTTGCCGAAAACCGGCAAGACGGTCGCCAGGCTATCTCGTGAATCGATTTGGGAAGGGCACGGCTTTACAGGCTCGGAAAAAGTCACTGCCGGTATACATTCGCATTCCTCCCCTCGAGACCGATTTTGCGAGATTTACGGCGCGGCTGAACAGGCTGCGGAAAAAGTCTAACTTCGCGTCCCAGCCCCTAACAGATTGCTGAAAAACTCGGATTGCACGCTGTGCAGCCCGCAGCGGCTAAAGCCGCGCCCCTTCAAAACAAGATCAAAATCCGAGTTTTTCCGCAGCCTGCTAAAGGGGCGTCTGATTGCGAAAGACTTACGGCATCGCTAAAGCGATGCCCTGATACGAAACATTAGTTTCTTCGCAAGCTGTGAAGCCGCGCCCCTTCAAAGCAGAGGTTTCAGTTAAAGCGGGCATGCGTCAACCTGTCTAAAACAAGCTTCAAATTCCTGATATTCATGGACACGAAGTTCGTGTTACACTGTATTCGTGTCATCCACTCGCCGTTTACGCAACGTAACCGTAACCCTGGAAGAAGACGTAGCCCAGTGGGCCCGGATCGAGGCGGCGCGCCATGATACCAGCGTTTCGCGGCTGCTGGGGGCGCTGCTCAAGAAGCGCATGTCGGTGCAGGGCGGATTCGCAGCGGAAGCGGCGGAGCGACTGGCGAGTTTCGGCAAGCGCCACCGGCTCTCTTTGCGTGGGCTCAAAATCAAAGATCTGATCGACGCAGGACGCCGGTGAGCCGATTTGTCCTGGATGCTTCCGTCGTCCTGACCTGGTGTTTTCCCGATGAGAATGCCGCCATGGCGCAGCATGTCGCCGGCCTGTTCAAACGAGGCGACACCGCGGTTGCGCCCGCATTCTGGCCGCACGAGGTTCTGAACGCCTTGCTGGTGGGAGAAAAACGCAAGCGTATCTCTAGAGCGTTGGTGCAAAGCTTCCTCGACGACCTGGCAAAGCTCCCCATCGCGCCGGAACAATTTCCGGCCGGAGTTGTTTTTGGCAGGCTTCAGCGCCTCAGCCGCGAGCACGGCTTGACTGCGTACGATGCCGCTTACCTCGATCTCGCTCTGGATAACGGCTTGCCACTTGCTACCTTGGACGAGGACTTGGCGCGCGCATGCAAGAAAGCGCGGGTGCGGCTGGTGCAGGTCTGAGCGGGGGCGGGGCAGGAGTTCGTCGAGTCTATCCCCTTCACCGAGCCCCGCCAGTTCGCTTGCGGCTGAGGCAAGGAAAGTCGGCCATGATCTATTCAGGGCGCGAACCATGCCGCTGTCAGTGACGGCTGAACACGCAAAAGGTTTACTTTCGCGCGTAGAGCGGACACTCCTGTCCGCTGCCTTAGACTTTGATTTTGCGGGGTTGGGGAAATCCAAATCAACACCAAGATCAAGGGCGGCGGACAGGAGTGTCCGCCCTACACTTACCCCATCAGCATCCCGCCATTCACGTTGAGCACATGACCTGTGATGTAGGAAGCATCGTCGGAAGCCAGAAAGCACACTGCGCTGGCTATGTCCTCCGGCACGCCGACCCGGCCTAGCGGGATTGATTTCACCGCGTTCTGCTTGAATTCCTCGCTCAGCACCTCCGTCATCCCGGTCTCGATGAAACCCGGAGCTACCGCGTTGCACGTGATGTTGCGCGACGCCACCTCGCGCGCCATGGCCATCGTCAGCCCGATCAGCCCGGCTTTTGACGCCGCGTAATTTGTCTGGCCTGCCTGACCCATCTGCGCGAAGACGCTGGTGATGTTGATGATTCGTCCCCAGCGCTGCTTGAGCATTGAACCAATCACCTGCTGGATGCAGAGATACGCGGAAGTCAGATTCGTGTTCAGCACCGCGTCCCAGTCGGCGCGCTTCATTCGCATCACTAACTGGTCGCGCGTGATGCCGGCGTTGTTGACCAGGATGTCGATCTTGCCGAATTGCCCGAGCGCCGACTTGATGCCGGACTTCACTTGCTGTTCATCCGAGACGTCAATGACGAAGGCCGCCGCCTGCGCTCCCGCCGTCGTGATCTGGGCGACGAGCTCCTCCAGCTTCTGCCGATTGCGCGCCGCCACCGCTACGGTCGCGCCCTCCCGCGCCAGGGCTAGCGCGCAGGCGTGGCCTATGCCCTGCGACGCTCCTGTGACCAGCGCTACTCGCCCTTCTAGTTTCATGCTTGCTCCTTGGGGACGGGACTTAGGAACCGGACTCCGGAATCTAAGTTTGGAACGGAGGATTATAACGTCTGCGGGGGCTGCTGCTCAGGCTTCGGAGCGCAAAAAGCTTGGCTGAGCGGAGACGGCCCGAGAATCTTCTCGATCTTTTCCAGCAGCGTTCGCTTTGAATATGGCTTCGCCAGAAAATACGTGCTCGATTCGGGCGCTTCC
>JBEKFN010000382.1:0-6294 GCA_050013295.1 Terriglobales bacterium | reverse complement strand
CCGTCGCTGTTGACTTCGCTTGCGAACATGCTTTCGAAGAAGGCGGTTGCCGAGGAAGTGAAGGTTGCGTAGCCTATGACGGTCGAGAGTCGCTAACTTTCAACGGAGTTCCGGGCAATCTCCTGAATGAGGGGGAAACGGTACAGTTCTACGTCGCGGAGTGTGTGTACTACTCGGATGATTCTGGCGCTAAGCACGGGACTTGTGATACATATCGGCTCAATCTGCCAAGCTCCGATCCTCTCGATAAGTTTGGCGGGAGTCCAAGTTTTACCTGCGACGGTACTCCCAAAATGGGGATATTCACTGAAAGCATCGGGGGGCACTGCCAAAACTAGTAACCCTGTCACAGCAACTAGCAGTATACCTAGCAACGTGTGCCGGGTGCCCTACTCATCGCGTTCTTTGCGATGAGTGGGACGCCGCTCCCACTTCCGCAATCTCACCCCCGACTTTTTTCATCACAAATAACCTGTGAGCACCATCACAGACTTCGCACCCGGCATGCGCGATAATGCGTTACGCCTTTTTTTCTCGGGAATAATTTTTTGCATCCCGAAGAACGGATTCACGCCCTCAGCAGTCGCATTGCCGATATTTCTAACGAAGGACTGCATATTGCCTGTAGTCAACGAATTTTTCTTTGTATCGCACGTGAATGGCATGAGCAATTGGGGCGGACGAGGATGAATTACGAGAGGAGCGTGTTCCATTTGGGCGATAGTTTTAGCTTGGCGACCTTGCCATATGCTGATGCAAATGTACGCGACGAGGTAGCCTACACCTCCTATCGCAACAAGGCCCAAAAAAACCAGTTCGACTTGTCTGGTTCGGCTCGCTTCATTCCAGTTACGCCACAGGCTGTGTTTTTGTTGCTTGCTGGATTTGTCGGAGGTTGGACTGGCTTTACTGCGTTCTTTGCGTGTTTGTTTCTTGGGGGCAATGGGAAGAATGTCATCGGGAGTATTGTCTTGACTGTTTTTAGTGTCATCGTTTTCGAAGCACCTTGAACGGGGATGATAGCACTGTTCAAAGTTCCCAAAGCCATGGCGTTTGCCCGCTGCTTCGCGTTTTACGTTGCGCTTCACCAATTCCGTCCAACTGGTTGATTTCACGTAAGATGGCTGAAATCAGCCACTCGTCTTGCCACAACTTTTCGCTGCCATCCGAGTTCAAGTGAGTAGGCGCTTCAGAAGAAACAGAAAGCTGAAGGACCTCAAGCTCAGGCGAATCGCAACGTCGAATCGCAACCGCGAATCGCCAAGCGGAACGAAAGGGAGGTTCACTATGAAATACCTGAGATATGGTGCACTGCTTGCTTTGCTGGCCATGCCGCTCGCGTATTCGCAGGCTGCGGTGGTTGTCGGAGCGAGGGTCGGAGTGGGCGTTGGGGTTGGAGTCGGCGTGGCTGGCCCGCCCGTCTGCGCTTACGGCTATTACCCGGACTATCCGTATGCTTGCGCACCCTACGGCTACTATGGTCCGAGCTGGTTCTCTGGCGGAGTCTTTATCGGCGCAGGCCCCTGGTACCACGGCTGGGGACATCCGTATTACGGACGCCCCTACGCTCGCGGCTTTGCGGATCGTGGTCCGGCAATTCGGCGCGGCTTTGAAGGACGCGGCCCGGTCGCAGTCAACCGCGGAGGGTTCCACGGCCGCCGCTGATACGATCATCGGTGCTCGAGGGGAGCGAAGTCGAAGACCTGTGCATTGCGGCAGCCGATGCATGGGTCCTTCGCTTCGCTCAGGATGACACCGCGAGGTTGGATGACAGCGTGGGTTGGATGGCAGTGTGGGTCTATGCTGCGTGGATCTATCCCGCGACTTTCGGGATGCAACATTATTTTCGGGACGCAAGATACTCTCAGGCTGGGACCATTGGACGTGCGCAGCTAGACGCGTGCTAAAGGTTCGGGCTCTCCGGTTACACCCGCGCTCTCTAATTGCTGGCGGAGTCTCTTCACCAGTTCGTGAATCGACTGGAGCTTTTCGGCTGCCGCCGGGCGCAGATCTGGGGTTTTGAGGGCCAGTTTGCTGGATAGCAGCAGCGCCGTGATGGTGCCATTCAGTTCACTGTGAAGCTTAGCGAGCGCCGCTTGGCGGGTCCTCACTTCGTCGCGCTGGCGGCGCTGCACGGCCGCCCGGACTTCGCGCACCAGACGGTCCATTCCACTGATCGCCAGATTGACCTGCACCAGGATGGCGGTGCCGAGGTGCTCGATCATGGTCTGGGTTCCATGGGGCTCGCTTTCGAGCAGATATTGATCGGCCACCGCGACCCCCTCGCCAGTCGCCTCATTGAGCGCCTTGGCGCACTCCGATGCGCGCTCGCTCGTCGTCACAAGAAGGATCATGCTGAACCCTTACGCAACTCGCGGGCCAATTGTTTTAGCCTAAAATAAATGAGTTATGCGCTCGGGCTCCGCTTGAGTTCCCGTTCTGGCACGAGTGTTTGGACCGACCGCTCAGTTTTGGGACTGGGGCAATTTGTAATTGGCAATTTGTAATTTTGGTTCCAGGGAGCCGCGCGATTTTCAATCACCAATTACCAATCACAAATCACAAATTCGGTTGAGACTCGTACTCTTTCAGCTTGCGGTACAGCGTGGTCTTGCCGATTTTGAGCAGCCGCGCTGCCAGCATCTTGTCTCCGTTCACCTGGGTGAGGGCGTTCAGGATGGTCTGTTTCTCCAGTTCCGCCATCGGCACTATGCCATTGTTTGGCTGGCTCATCGCCAGCAAGTCGATGGGCGCGCTGTAAATCTGAGTGGGGAGATCGCGCATCTGAATTTCGTTCGCGCTGCTGAGGGCACACGCCCGCTCCAGCGAGTTTTCGAGTTCCCTCACGTTTCCCGGCCAGTCGTAATTCATTAGCGCCTTGAGGGACTCGTCCGAAATGGTCTTTTCCA
This sequence comes from Terriglobales bacterium, assembly GCA_050013295.1. Taxonomy (GTDB): domain Bacteria; phylum Acidobacteriota; class Terriglobia; order Terriglobales; family Acidobacteriaceae; genus Acidiflorens. Next base: position 3,385 of record JBEKFN010000382.1, on the reverse strand, counting down.
TTCCTGCGTCGCACCCGATGCGCTCCAGAAAATGCGCCACCAGCAGCGGGATGTCCTGCCTGCGCTCGCGCAAGGGTGGGATCCGCAAGGTCAGGACGTTGAGCCGGAAAAAGAGATCGCGGCGGAACGTGCCCTCGGTCACGGCCCGTTCCAAGGCGCGATTGGTCGCGGCCAGTATCCGCACGTTGATGGGAACGCGCTTCACACTGCCCACCGGACGAATTTCCTTCTCCTGAATCGCCCGCAACAGCTTGGCCTGCAAGTCGACCGGCAGTTCGCCAATCTCGTCCAGAAATACGGTGCCCCCTTCGGCGATCGCCAGCAGTCCGTCCTTCGGATTCGTTGCTCCCGTGAAGGCGCCGCGCACGTGACCGAACAGTTCGCTTTCGATCAGCGTGGGCACGAGCGACCCGCAATCGACCGGAATGAAAGGCTTGTTGCGGAACATGCCGGCGAAGTGAATCGACTTCGCGACCAACTCTTTGCCGGTGCCGCTTTCGCCCAGAATCAGCACCGGATGCGAGCTCTGTCCGGCTTTGGCGATGATGCGATAGAGCTTCTCCATCTCCGGCGCGCGCCCGATGATGTTGCCGAAACCCTGCCGCGACTTGATGGTCTCCCGCAGGGCGCGGTTCTCCGTCTTCAGCCGCAGATGAGTCGCCACCCGCTCCAGGAGCAGACGCAGTTCTTCCATGCTAAACGGTTTCGTGACGTAGTCGTACGCGCCATCTTTCATGGCCTGCACCGCCGACTGCACCGTGCCATAGCCGGTTACAACGATCACCAGCGCCTCCGCGCGACGCTTCTTGATGGCATGCAGCGCTTCCAAGCCGCCCGCGCCCGGTAGCCGTAAGTCCAGCAGAACGGCGTCGGGGCTAGCGGTGTCGAGCGATCGGTAGGCCTGTTACTCCGCCACCTGCGCATTGAAGCCGAGCGACTGCGCCACCTCGCGGCAGGCCTCGCGGATGGTGCGGTCATCGTCCACGATCAGAAGGTTCAAGAAAGTTGCTCCCTCGATTTGGGTGGGGTGACTGGGGCTAAGGACAGCGGCGTTCGATGCGTTGAACATGGCGTATCTCCTGATAATTTAGACTCTATGAGCCCACACTTCGCGAGCAACTTGCAGCTTTCCATGCGGTAGATATAGAGACGCGGCTAGCCGCGTCTCTACGGGAAAGGAGAGGCCGGAAGGAACACTTCGATCGAGGCGCCTTGTCCCGGTTTGCTCTCTACCTCGATCATCCCGCCCGCTTCATTGACGATGCGCTGCACCGTCGCCAGACCCAGGCCCGTGCCCTTTCCCGGTTTCTTGGTGGTGAAGAAAGGCTCGAACAGCCGCGCGCGCGTCTCCGCGTCCATCCCGCAGCCGTTGTCTTTCACGGTGAGCGAGACCGCGCGCCGGGCAATTCCGGGCTCAGCGTTACTGGACGCCTCACCGGGAAATTCCGCGGCCCGCGTGATCAACCAGATCTTTCCCCCCTGCGGCATCGCATCGCGCGCGTTCAGCACCAGGTTCATCAGGATCTGCCGCAACTGCACCGGATCGGCGAGCACAAGCAGGGCGCCGGAGTCGAGTGCCGAGTCGAGCGCTACCACCAGTTCAATCTGCTCGCCGATCAGTCGCCGCAACAGATTTTCCGTGGAAGCCACGATTCCGTTGATCGGGATGGGGCGTGGCTGCGCCGCTTGCTTGCCCGCGATCGCCAAGAGTTGCTGCGTCAACGCCGCCCCTTGCTGGCCTGCCATGCGGACTTCTTCAACGTGCTGGCGCAGCCCGCTCCGCTCCAATTCATGGGTCTCAAATTCATGGGTCTCAAGTCCATGGGTCTCAAGTCCATAGGTCTCAAGTCCGCCGCTCTCCAATCCAGCGCTCAACAGGTCGCAGTACAGCAGAATGCCGGTCAGCAAGTTATTGAAGTCGTGCGCGATTCCTCCCGCCAGCCTTCCGATGACTTCCATCTTCTCGGCTTCGCGCAGATGTTCTTCCAGACGCTTGTGTTCGGTTGCGTCCGCCAGCATCGCGATCAGGAAGGCGGGCTGCTGTCGCGCGTCACGTGCCAGTGACAATGTCAGATGTCCGCAGAATTCGGAGCCGTCTTTGCGCCGGCAGCACTTGTCCATTTCGAACCGGTCGCGCTCACCTCGCACCAGCTCGCCCAGCAATCGTTCGTGCGAAAGATTGCCGGGATCGCGCGGGCAACGACATTCGCGGCCAATTTCGAAACGACGTTCTCGATAGAGCTCGCCCACATGCGTGCCTCGCAGTTCCTGTTGGCTGTAGCCGAGCATTCTGCTGAGCGCGGGGTTCGCTTCCAGAATGCGGCCATCCAGCCGGCAAATCCCGATGCCAACCGCCGCCCCTTCAAACATCGCCTGGAAGCGCAGATCGCCTCCGTAGTCGTGCACCGCCGGAAATTGATGAATGACATTCATGCCGATACCGCTCCTCTGCATTTTCAGATCTCGGGTCCCAGGTCTCAGGTCTCAGGAAAGCAAAACCCCGAGAGCTGCGACTCGCTCCGATTCCGAACTGGGAAAACGCGAGCCCAATTTTTCCGCTAATGGACCGTGCTCCACCTGATTAGGGAAAGAGTAGTGCGGAACCCATGGCCGCTAAAGTGCGAGCCATCACACTCAATTTGTGATGAATCCGGCAATGATGGGGACGGAAAAGATAGGAATAGGGGTCGGAATGGAGATGGTGGCGGGGGGGAATGCCGATATGGGCGACCACAGCCGCCCCAATTCGGAACCTCTAGGGCCTCGCAATCACGATCGTGTGGCTTACAGGGGTGGCGTTCAAGCCAGGACAGGGATGAGCCCATCCAGCGCGTCCACGGTGACGTCCGGCCGGACTCCCAGTTCATCTTCAGGAAGCTTGCCCCGGTTCACCCAGCACGTCCAGAGCCCGAAGCACTTGGCGCCGGCGATGTCCCAAAAATTCGACGACACGAAGGCGATCGCGTTGTCAGGCACAGCCAAGTGCTTCGAAGCTAGGGCGTACACGCGCGGGCTCGACTTGTAGATCTGTACTTCGTCAACGCTGATCACGTCGGCGAAAACGCCTTTCAGACCGGAGTTTTCCACCGCGGCAGCGAGCATTTTCGGCGAGCCGTTCGACAAGATGGCCAACTTATATTGCGCTAGCTTACTTAATGCCGACTTCACCTCGGGAAAAGTATCTAGGTGCAGATAAGATTCCATCAATTCTCTGCGGGTCTCGGCCGGGCAAGCGAGGCCGAGACTGCGGCAGGCGAAGACCAACGCCGACTCGGTCACCATCCAAAAATCTTCGTACCGCCCCATGAGGCTGCGCAGCCAGGTGTACTCCAGTTGCTTGGCGCGCCAGAGCTTGCTCAGTTCAGCGCCTTGGCCGGGAAACTTG
>JBEKFN010000381.1:0-4055 GCA_050013295.1 Terriglobales bacterium | reverse complement strand
GCTCATACTTCATGCCGGGCGGAAAGCGCTTGGCAAGACGCTCAAGTTCGGCAATGCAGCGACGGTCTACGTCGAGGGCGTTGGCGGTGGAGAGCTGGGTGATGCCGATGCCAACCGAATCGTGCCCGTTGTAGTCCAGGCTGGAGTTGTAGTCTTCGGCGCCAAGCTCGGCGTGACCGACGTCGCGCAGCCGGACGAGAGTGCCATCGGCATTGCTCTTCAGGATGATGTCATCGAATTGAGTGGATTCGGAAAGGCGACCAACGGCGCGGACGCTGATCTGGAACTGCTGGCCGGGTAGAGAGGGCTGGGAACCGACTTGCCCGGCGGCGACTTCAACGTTCTGCTCCTGGAGAGCGCCGACCACATCGTCGGCGGTAAGGGCGCGGCTGGCCATGCGAACGGGATCGAGCCACAGACGCATGGAGTATTTGCGCTCGCCGAAGATGATGACGTCGGCCACACCGGGAATACGCTTCAGGCTGTCGCGGACGTAGACATCGAGGTAGTTGCTCATGAAGAGCGTGGAGTAGCGAGCGTCGGGCGAGTAGACGGCAACGCCGAAGACGAAGTTCTCCGAGGTCTTGGCGACGGTAACTCCGACTTGCTTGACCGCGTTCGGGAGACGTCCTTGAGCTGTGTTGACGCGATTCTCGATGTCAACGGCGGCGAGGTCGGGATCGCGGTTGAGATCGAAAGTCGCGGTGATCTGGCTGATGCCGTTGTTGTCGCTGGAGGAGGTGATGTACTTCATGCCTTCGGAGCCGTTGATCTGCTGTTCGAGGGGCGTGGTGACGGCGGACTCGACGGTCTGCGCGCTGGCTCCGGTATAGATGGCGACGACACCGACCTGCGGCGGCGCCAGGTTGGGGAATTGTGCGATGGGCAGCGTAGGAATGCACACAGCGCCGGCGAGAATAATGAGCAAGGCGCAGACGGTTGAAAATACCGGGCGATGAATGAAAAAGTCGACCATGAGTGTTCGTTGTCGAGAAAGGCATCGGGTGATCGGGTCATCGGGTGATCGGAAGTTCAGTAGATGACCCGATCACCCGATGCCTAGCTACTGCTTTCTTGCGGGACTACGGGTGCGCCGTCTATCAGAAACTGGGTGCCGGAGACGACTACCTTGTCTCCCGGTTTTACGCCGTCGAGGACGACGTAGTCGTTGCCGACGATTTGGCCGATCTGGAGCGGCTTCTGGTGGACTACATATCCACCTTTCTGGTCAGACTCAGCGACGAAAGCGAAATAGAGGCCGCCGATTCGCGACACGGCCACGACCGGAACCACCGGCTTCTCCTGGCTGCCCCAGACCACACGGGCGCGGATGAACTGGGCGGTGCGCAGGCTGTCGTTTGCATTTGCGATCTGCGCTTTGGCGAGCACGGTTTGGGTCGCGGTGTCCACCTGTGGCGAGATGAACGTGACGCGACTGGTGGCGAGCGGGCTTCCTGAAGCGTCGACGATCTGCACGGGAAGATTCATCTTCAGCTGCGCAGATTTCTCGATGGGAACATAGATGTAGGCTTCGAGGCTGCCGGGACGGTCGACGGTGGTGAGCGTAGTAGTGGTGAGGACCCGGTCGCCAACCCGGACGGGAACATCGCCGACAATGCCGGCGCGCGGCGCGACCACCTTGTAGTAGTGCAACTGGACCTGCTGCTCGCTCACCTGGGCATCGAGTGAGTGCAGTTGCGCCTGGGCAGCATCGAGAGTGGCGCGCGCCTGGTCGAGATCCTGCTTACTGACTACGCCGGCATTGGCAAGGCCGCTGACGCGGTCGTAGTTCTGCTGCGCCCATTTGACCTGAGCGACCTGGGCGGCGCGCGCGTCCTCCTGGCTCTTGACCGTGGCCTGCTGCTTGGCAGGGTCGATCTGCATCATGGGAGCGCCGGAAGCGACTTGTTCACCGGAGTGGACGAAGATCTGCGTAATGATGCCTTCGACCTGCGGCATCACCACGGCGGAGTCGCGGGATTTCAAGGTGGCGACGTAGTCGGTGGTGTCGTCGATTCTCTGGGCCTTCGCCGTTTGAACTTTGACCGGCATGGCCTGCGGGGCGTCAGCCTTGGCTGCTTTGCTGTCGCCGCAGGCAATCGTGGGAAGAAGCGCGGCCAGAAGCGCGCCGGGCAGAATCAGAAATGACGTTCTTGCGGAGAATCGAGACATAACATTTCCTAGTGAAACCGCAAACTTACTAACATCTGCTACGGCGACTCGTACCGTGACCGCGTGACGATTACAACGTGGAAAACGAGTAGCGCCGGCATCTTGCCAGCTGTCCCGAGGGCGTCTCGCCCTCGGCGCGGCAGGCCAGGACGACGCCCGGTTGTACAGCCGCCGGGACGGCGGCGCTACTCTTAGTACATAGATCACACCAATATTAGATCAAACAATACAGATTCGCAGTAAGGGAGCAAGGCACCGAAGAATTTTCCCTTCTGCTAAATTGTTTTGTCATGAAACCGAGCCGAAGTTTTGCGAGCGATAACAATGCGGCGGTGCATCCCGAAGTGCTGGAGGCGATACGGCGTGCTAACCAGGGGCATGTGGTGGGGTATGGGGATGATCCGTACACGGAATCGGCGGTCGGAAAGTTCCGGGAGCAGTTTGGAGCCGATGTGGCGGTCTTTTTTGTTTTCAATGGGACAGCGGCGAATGTGCTGAGCTTGCAGGCGCTGACGCGGCCGTTTCATGCGGTGCTGTGTCCCGAGCTGTCTCATATTTATACGGACGAATGTGGCGCGCCGGAAAAGTTTACGGGCTGCAAACTCGTGCCTCTGGCCGCGCCGGACGGGAAGTTGACGGTGGAAACGGTGGCGCATGCGTATCACGGAATTGGCGACCAGCATCATGTGCAGCCGCGGGTGATTTCGATTACGCAAGCGACCGAGATGGGCACGGTGTACAAGCCGGCGGAAATCGAGGCGCTGGCGCGGTTTGCCCACGAGCGGGGAATGTTCTTGCATGTGGACGGGGCGCGAATTGCCAACGCCGCGGCGGCGCAGCGACCGTCATTCTCCTTACGCCAGGCGACGCGGGACCTGGGAGTGGACGTGCTTTCGTTTGGCGGGACGAAGAATGGATTGATGGGCGTGGAGGCGGTGGTGTTTTTTCGTCCGGAACTGGCGGAGGATTTTTTGTTTGTGCGCAAGCAGGGAATGCAGCTGGCGTCGAAGATGCGCTACCTGTCGGTGCAGATGGAGGCGCTGCTGACGGACGATCTTTGGCGGCGAAATGCGGAGCACGCGAACCGGATGGCGCGACTGCTGGAACAGGAAGTGAAGAAAATTCCGCGAGTCAAGATTGTGTATCCCGTGGAGGCGAATGGAGTGTTTGCGCAAATTCCGCGGGAAGCGATTAAGAAGATACAGGAGCGGTACTTCTTCTATGTGTGGAGCGAAGAGGAGTCGGTGGTGCGGTGGATGTGCTCGTTCGACACGACCGAAGCAGACGTGCGGGAATTTACCGAATTTGTGGTCGCCGTGTTGAGAGATCTCCGTTAAGAGATCTCCCGAACTGACGCGCCCCCCGCGTTGGGCGCGTCTAAGTTGGGCGCGCAGCAGGAGGATCGGATTTTCCGACTCGTGGGCGCTCTCGGCGGAAGGCGGGCGTACCTATTTTTTCTTGGCTGCTGCCCTAACCTTTGCCCATCGTGCCCGCTGCGCGGCTGCTATTCTCCTGCGTCCGGCAGCCGAAATCGTTCGCTTCTTGCGAGTTGCGACGGGGCCTCGCTTGCTTCCCTGTAAGAAGGTTTTCCCGAAGGTGGTCAGTGCAGCGGTCACGCTGCGCAGTTCGCTCTCAAGTCGCGCACGTTCCTGCTGAAGTTGTTTGACTACTGACTGAATTAGTGTCTTTGGCATTACGGGATTGTATCACTTGTAAGTTGGATATCAAGGCAGTTCCTGCGGGAGAGGCTGGTTAACTGGCGCCAATTTCCCGTATCGGATGAAATCCAGTTTGGGGCGGTACTTCAAGCCGCAAGTCACGCTCCTATACAGCGGACCACCCCTACAGCGGACCACCCCGATAAGTTGACACGGAACTAGATT
>JBEKFN010000380.1:0-8438 GCA_050013295.1 Terriglobales bacterium | reverse complement strand
TATGGCCGCGACCGGTATCAGCGGTGTGGTAAGCAGCGCGAGTGCTACTGTGGCAGCCGCAAACCTCAGTGCCAGCGGAAAGATCACGCCAGAGCTGGCGGGAACGGCGATCGTAATCGCGTCCATGGCAAGCGCATTGACGAATGTCCCTTTGGTGTTCAAGCGTCTGTCCGGGGCAGTCTTGCTCAGGATTACCAGTTCTACCGCGCTGCAAATAATCGTCGGCGTCATAGTACTCGCGGTTCAGCACCATTTTCTATCGCGGTAGCTGGAACCCACTGCACTAATTACGAGAATCAACCTTTTCGGTGGGCGAGCTTGCCAACAACTGTCGCAACCAGCGATTTCGCTAACTGACGTTTCCGCTCATCGGCCCTGCTTCGACCGCGCTCTGAAGCGATACAATTGAGGCGTGCGTATTCGATTCCTGATTATTTCTTTCGCGCTGCTGACGACTTTTTCGCTGGCGCAAGATGCGTCAGACAAGACGGTTGCCCAAGGACGATGCCAAGAGCCATCCTGCCAGCAAGGCTGCCGTCGCGGATCTGGACGTCGGCGACAGCCCCGACACCTCCGGCGTCCAGGAGTTCCATCCCTGGAACCCGATGAAGGCGCTGAAAGACATTGAGGTCGGCGATTATTACTTCAGGCGCAAGAACTATCGCGCCGCGCGCGAGCGCTACAAGGAAGCTCTCTATTACAAAGACAATGACGCCGTCGCCAGCTTCCGTCTCGCCGAGTGCCAGGAAAAACTCGGAGATAAAACCGACGCCACGAAATACTACGAGCAGTATCTAAAGATTCTGCCCGAAGGCCCGTTTGCCAAGGATGCGCACGCTGCGCTCGACCGGCTGGGGAAAGCGCAATGAGCGCTTCGAGCCACGAGCAACCGGCCCCTGCTCGCTCGTAGCCCGAAGCCCGAGGCCCGACGCCCGAAGCAATTTGCTCCCACAGGTGAGGAGTCCACTATGAAGGTATCTGTCTTTATCGGGACCAGCGTCGACGGCTTCATCGCGCGGCCGAATGGCGATCTCGATTTTCTGCCGGAGGGCGGCGGCGAACCCCACGGCTATGACGAGTTCATAGCAAGCGTCGATACGCTGGTGATAGGTCGCAAGACCTTCGAGACGGTCCTGACCTTTGCGGAATGGCCATACGGTGACAGGCGAGTGGTGCCCGGAGGCGTTGTGGAACAGATGGCCGGGCCTCCGGCTGAGGTCGTTTCGAAACTCGCTGCCAGTGGCGCCCACCACGTCTACGTCGACGGAGGGATCACGATTCAAGGATTCCTGCGGGCAGGCCTGGTTCAACGACTTGTTATCACTCGTGTGCCTGTGCTCATTGGAGAAGGAATTCCTCTCTTCGGCGCCTTGCCGCGCGATGTGCGGCTGCATCACGTAGCGACGCAACACTATCCGAGCGGCCTGGTTAAGAGCGAGTACCAGGTTTCCAGCTAACAGTCCAAGCGCCCGTTCGCTACGAGCTACGAGCCGCGAGCTTCGAGCAATCGGTTCCTGTTCGCTCGCAGTCCCAAGCTCGTAGCCCGAGGCAGCTTACTTCTCCACCCGCGAAAACTCCCCAGTCGATGCGTTGACCGCAACCCGCAGCTTGGCGGTATCGCGGTCCGTCCCATAGATTACGTGCCATAGGAGTTCGTTCGTCTGCCGGTTCCACTCCAGCACATAAAGAACAGGCGTGTCGGGTTCTTTCTCCAGCAACTTTTCTCCGCCGTGCTGCTGAGCGACGGCGAAGGCCTTGTCCGTATCCGCTTTGAGAAACTGGACATTGAAAATCTGGGTACTGGAGTTCGTCGGGCTGTAGGTGTCCTCGACGCCGTGAGAAATATCGCCGTTTGCCCAGGTATAGGGTCTGGTCGCGCGCTGCGATGGTGCGGCGAATCCGGCGCGCCACTCTCCCGCCTTGCCGTCGCGGCCCTTGGAGTCCGTGGCAGGTTGTGACTCCACCCGATATGGTTGAGCATCCTGCGCCCAGCCGCGGGCGGAGATGTAGCACTTATAGAACGCGCTGCTTCCGGTGATTGCCTCCGGCGCCTTCGGTTGAGGCTTCTCCGCCGTTGCCGGCTTACTCGGCTCCGAAGAGCATCCGGCCATCAATCCTGCTGCTAGAATTGCAACTGCAACGACGACGATTGGTTTTTTCATCGACGACTTCCTGCTCGGGCTTTCCGTAGTAGTTTGGCCTTGGTTTCGCGACTCATTGTACTGAATCGGCGCCATGGATTCCTATCTCGAACGTTTGCGGCGGGAACTCGAAGATGCGACGGGCGGTGCCACCGCCGCCGGCTTGGCGCAGGCTCCTGCCGGAAAATGGAGCGCGGCGCAGATACTAGAGCATCTTTTGCTCACCTACCAGAACACCAACCGCGGATTGGCAAAATGCCTGGCACAAGGTGCTCCGTTGGCTACGCGCGCCACGCTGAAGCATCGCTTGGCTGCGCTGCTAGTCGTGAATCTCGGGTATCTCCCTGGAGGCCGCCAGGCCCCGGAGCGTGTGACCCCGCGAGGAATGCCGCCGGAAGAGGTTCAGCAAGCCATCGCGCCTGAGCTGCAGAAGATGGACTCGGGCCTGGACGATTGCGAGCGCCGGTTCGGCGCCCACACGAAAATCATGGATCACCTGTTCCTCGGACCTTTGACGGCCAATGAGTGGCGCAAGTTCCACTGGGTCCACGGGCGGCATCACGCGCGCCAGATTCGGGAGCGCATGGGGAAATCCTGATCCCCAGGGCAGGGAAGACGATCTAATCGGCGATCTTTACCTGTTGTTGTCCTTGCCGCCGTCTTTGTTGTTGTCTTTGTCCATTGCATTCCCTGCAACCCCGGCCTTGCGCGCCTGCTCCTGCATCTCGTCGAGTTGCTGCCGGGCGGCATCAAGCGCTTTCTGCTTGGCGTCGATGTCGCTCCTGTATTGCGCCTCGTGGATGGCGAGGGCGCTGGCGCTCGAATCGCCATACTGTGCGGCCACGCGCAGATGAAGTTCGCGCTGGTCGAGGTCGATCTCGTGATTCAGGGAATCGATCTTTGCTTTCTGGTTGGCGATTTTGTCGTTCCACTCCTCCGCCGTCTTCTGGCGTTCGGCAGTCGCTGCGGAGGAATCGACGGCAGCCGCTTTCTGCCCTGCGTTGGCATCGGCCCCCGGCGGCGGCCCGACCACGCTCAGAGTTTCGTTGGTAGGCAGATTGTCGTTATCGTAGTGGTGGGTGGTCGAACTCGTCTCGGCTTTGTTCTTGCGAACCGCACGCGCGTAATCCCCCAGTGACTGAGCGGCTGCACCGCTGGCTCCGAGCAGGAGCATAGTAACGATTGCCATAACTTTCGTGTGCTTCATGTCCTCATCCTTTCGCAAGCCGCGATTGTGATCGCGGCTTGCCCTCGCTAATATCAAAAACTCGTGGATACAACCCCGACGCCTCCCAGGAAGCTGCCAATGGTCCGGTCCAATTGCGCCGCTTCGTGGGCGATGCCATCCGCCAAATGGCGCGCCAGTTCCGCATCCCGGCTGCACGCCAGCTGCTGCGCGTATCCCGCAATCGTAGTCAGGGAATGGCGCAGTCCCAGCGCAAGTTCCGAAGAGATTTCCTGATGCACCTTTTGATCGTGCCGGATGCGCTCGATGTCGGTCTTGTCCGTCAGCACAAGAGTCGTGCCCATGAGACTGGCGTCTGCGGCCAGAACCGGAGAGGCAGCCAGTTCGAGTACGCGGCTCTCTCCATCCCGTGTGAAATAATTCAACACCAATCCTCGAATCGCCGACTTCCCCGCCAGAGCGGGGGCAAGAGCTTGCTCGACGGTCGCTTCTGAAGATGATCCATTCTTTACCGGGCAATTGTTTTCCGGGCGCAACGTTGCCGTGCGGAAGAGATCGTCGGCATGCAGTCCCACCGGCGAGGCGAACCCCAGCAACTTGCGCGCCGCCGAGTTCGCTTGCCGCACCAGTCCGCTGGTATTCAAGAACAGAACGCCGCAGGAAAGGTTCGAGAGTATAGTCGAGCTCAGCGTGTCGGAGGCCTTGGCTTTTCTGCGCTCCGACAGTTGCCGGGTGGTGAGCTCATGTTTCTGCTGCTTCAGTAGCTGAATGACGGCGTGATAGGCGTGCACGGGCAACCCCTCCGCCGCCAACGGAGCGTGATTCAGCGATTCGGATTCCTGAGAGAGATTCTTCCGCAGGCGCCGGATCAGGAATAAGCCCACCCCGAAAGCTGCGATGGCTGCGACGAGAAGCAGCACCATGCGCAGTATCATCGGATTCAGTAGCGGATTCGCCAGCAGGCTCACAGCGTCCTCCAATACCACTGTAGGAGCCGGTTTCCAAAGAGGAACGACAAAATCGCCATGCTGCCGAGAAACACGCCAAACGGCATCTCGTAAAAGCGGAGCACCATGCGCGCCGATTGCCAGGCGCGCCGCCGAGCCTCTCTAGAGGAAATGCCCGAAGAAATGCGCGAAGAGGCGCCGCGCGCCTCAAACCGGCGAAGGCGTTTGATCCAGACTGCGAGCACCATGCTAAGTCCAAAAAGCGAACCCGCCAGCGATGCCGCAAAAATGGTTAAGACCGTGAGCTTGGTTCCTAGGAACGCGCCGATCAGCGCCATCAGCTTGACGTCGCCGAATCCCATCCCTTCGACCCCACGGGCGCGCAGGTAAATAGCTGCCGCGCCGTAGAGAAACGAGGCGCCGACCGCCGCTCCCAGCAACGAGTCTGACAGGGACCACATGCGCCACGAAATCTCGCTTCTCATCGCGGGCGATACCATACCAGGCATGATTCGCGAAGCCAGATCATTTACTGGAACGACCAGGCTGAACAAAATTCCCAGAGCCAGCCCGGGCAGAGTCAGCGCGTCGGGAAGAAGCTTGGTTTCCGCATCGGTGAAGATCAGGCCCAGCAGCAGGTAGCCGAGCACGGCGCATTTCAGCATCCCGAGCGTCAAGCCAAAATGCGTGTAACAGCCAAGAAAGAGCAAGCCCGTGAGCACTTCGATCAGCAGGTAGCGCGGGGATATGGGCGCCTTGCACGAGCGGCACTTTCCGCGAAGAATCAGCCAGCTCAGTACGGGCACGTTGTGGTAGAGAGGAATCAAGTCTCCGGCGTTACCACCGACTTGCCACGCGGCAGCCTGTAAATACACACGTTCAGGAAGCTGCCAAAGCACAGCCCAAAGGCGAAGATCGCAGGTGCAAGAAAAGGTTCCACGTCGGCTAAGTGCTCATTCTGCTTGGATTTAAATGATTATAAGCCGCTGCCGGTGAGGCCTTCTAAGTACGAAGGTCACTGTACTTCTGCTGCCTCCAAGTCATTGTGAGCAATGAGGAAAGCGCTGCTCATGCCACCCGGCTGATTTCGTGCTGATGGGGCAAGAAGATGAAGAATACCGTTCCGGTCGCGCGCCCGTCTGCCCGGCTCCGCACCCGAATCGATCCCCCGTGTTTCTGCACAATGCCGCGCGAGACCCACAATCCGAGCCCGGTCCCAGTTTCCTTCTTGGTGGTGTAGAAAGGTTCGAAGATCTGGCGCAGTTTGTCGCGGGGAATCCCGCTGCCGTTGTCGGCCACCGTAATGCGGATTCCCTCCCTGCCATTGGACCAGTCGCGTCCCATCGCCACGCGTACTTGCAGAGAACCTCCATCCGCCATCGCATCCACCGCATTCACCAGAAGATTGGCCAGTAACTGCCGCAACTCGCCAGAGTAGCCGGCGACCTCGCAACTGCTGCGGTAGCGTCGCGTCACGCGGATCTGCCGGCTCAGAAGTTTGCTGGAATACAACCGCAGAACTTCATCCATGATGGCGACAGGATCCATCGAACCCGGAGAACTGGTATCGCGTACAAACCCCAAAGTTTGCTGTGCCAATCGCGCTACTCGTCCCACCTCCTGCTCTGCCTGGGTCAGATACTCCGCGGCGTGGCTGGAGTCATGGCGCGCCAGGTAAAGCAGATCGACGACGGCCTGCAGCGGATTGTTGATCTCATGCGCAATCGAAGCGGCGAGCCGGCCCGCGATAGCGAGCTTTGCGCTGCGGCGCATGGCTTCTTCGGATTGCTTCTCGGCGGAAAGATCGCGTGCGATGGCCGACGTTCCCACGATTTTGCCGCGCGCGTTTCGAAGTGACGACACCGAGAGCAGTAGCGGACAGCGGGTGCCGTCCTTCCGCATGCGCTCGGTCCGATAGGAAGCCACGTGCCCGCCGCCATTGAGGAGCGCGAGGTTGCGTTCCACTTCGTCGCGGCGCTCTGGCGGCGCTAAACGCGCCACCGGCAACCCGATTGCCTCTTCGGCCGTGTAGCCATAGAGCTGTTCGGCGGCGCGATTCCAACTGGTGATCGTGCCATCGGGGCGGGAGCTGTAAATTGCATCACAGGAGTATTCCACGATCGCAGCCATCTCGCGGGTCGTGTGATCGGCGCGCAATTCCGCCAAGGTTTTCTGCCGAGCCATGCTCGCGGCGAACATCGAAATGGCAAGGAAAGCCGCCAACCGCTCCAGATCGGCGCTCGTGCCCATGCGAAAGGTGAAGTGGGGCGGAACAGCGAAAAAATCCAGGCAAGCGGTCGAAACCAGCGAGCAGAAAACCGCGGGGCCAAAGCCCAGGAAGCGAGCGGTAAAAAGCACCGCCGCCAGCAAAAGTACAAAGAGATGGCGGTGCAGCGCGGCGGAAAGCGTCCAGCAACTGAGCGCCACCCATACCGCAAGCGCGGCGCCTAAGTATTGCACCAGCGCCGAATATCGATTCCGCGCGATCCAATTTTTCAGATTAGCCCCAATTTCAGACATTTTTAAAAACGCTGCCGGCTCCAGCTGGCGAAGCGCGGTCAGACCATGTGGGCAAGAGTGCTTTTCGATGTGCTGAGAAAACTCTAGCAGCATCCGGGGACGCGCGGCAACCGCGGCGACGCACGTCGGTTGGCAGGATAATCGGAAAGAGGGGAATCGGAAAAAGGAGAATCGGAAAGAGGGGAATCGGAAAGAAATGCTGACCGCGCAAGCCGCTCGCGTTTCCGGCCCCGTTCGCAGGTCAGTGCTGGTGGAGAAACTTGTAATCGATGATGGAGGCCGCCAGCCCGAAAGCGTCTTCGGTATTGTCAACCGCGTCCTTGACCCGAATCAGCCTCCCCTGGCAAAGTACATTGCTGTTCTTTTGGCCGGAGATTTCTTCGGGCATCTCGAAGATCAGTTCCACCAGCGCATTCGCCGGCAGTTGCTGCGGGCCGTGAAACAGCACCCCCGACTGGCTGATGTTCTGGATGATCCCTTCGTACCAGGTATGGAGATTCTTTCCGCGGTAGCGCAGCGGAAGGTTCGTTCGCAGGCGCCGTGCCCGGGGCATCCAGCTCGGTTGCCTTTGACTGGATCGCTGTCGGACGGCGGCGGTCTCCGCCGTCGCTTCCACCCGGCCTCCGCGACGCATGCTCTTCCAGTCATACTGGTAGGTGGTCGCGCACAGCATGCAGACTTGGTAGTACTCTCCATTCGCCGCGCGGCGCGGCCAGGAAAACTCGTGCGAACAGTGTCCCAACATGAGAACGTCCATCAGTTTCTGCGGCATGATAAAGAGTGGTGCCTCGTACTTGGACACATTCATCTTCCGCCGGCTTGGCGGTTCTGAATAGGTTACTTTCGTGTATCGCGGTTTAGGCCTTATGCTTTTTCATATGGCACAAACCGAACTGTCGCGCATGGGCTTTCTCCTCGCCGGAGGCAAGAGTTCTCGCATGGGTGCGGATAAAGCCTTTCTGGATTTCGGCGGCCAAACACTCTTGGATCGCGCGCTCACCGTGATGGGCGCCGTCTGCGGCAAGGTGACGGTCGTCGGCGACCCGGGCAAGTTTGCGGAGTACGGGTCGTCTGGACATGACGCTGCGAAGTATGGATCCGTCGTGGCCGACATTTTCCCCGGATGCGGTCCGCTCGCCGGTATTCACGCCGCGCTCGTGCACTCAACAGCCGAGCTGAACCTGATGCTCGCCGTGGACATGCCCTTCGTCTCTCGGGAACTGCTCGCGTTTCTTTTCGCGACCGCCGAAGGTGAAGGCAACCACGCCATCATCACCGTGCCTCGCACCAGCAAAGGATTCCAGCCACTCTGTGCGGTTTATCGGCGCGACTTCTCGAGCACTGCCGAGCAGGCTCTGCGGGCCGGAAAATACAAGATCGATGCGACATTTCCCAGCGTGTCCGTCCGTGTGATAAAAGAGGACGAACTAGCGGCAGCCGGCTTTTCTGAGCAGAGTTTTTTCAATGTGAACACCCCGCAGGACCGCCTGGCAGCCGAGGGCGGGGATTTCGACTCCTCATCCTAGTATAATGTCCCAGTGATAACGAAAGCATATTTCGACCGTCTATGAGACATGACGGATAATCGAAACTTGCTCATCATTACTCCAGCAGAGAAACAGGATTTGGAACGTTGGGCCCAAT
>JBEKFN010000379.1:0-4112 GCA_050013295.1 Terriglobales bacterium | reverse complement strand
GGCCGAGAGGAATGAGTTCAACATCACCTCGGGACTCTCTACGTTTTGGGCGTATTGTCAGATTTTCAGATTGTGTGGGGACGGGCGCCCTCGCCCGTCCAAGCCGAGCAAAGCTCGGCAGCGTTTCGCTAGTACCACATGACTGCCGGGTTACTCAGATCGTTAGCCGCAAGAAGTCCGCCCCGCTCACTCCCCCACCAGCCACGCGTACTGCGCCGCAGTCAACGGCACCACGCTCAATCGTCCCTGCCTCACCAGCGGAGAGTCCGCAAAAACCGCCCGCGCCTTGATTTCCGCCAGCGTCCGCGGCTTAGCGATCGCCTTCCCAACCTTGATCTTCACCTGCGGATTCCTGGCGTCGCTCGTATCCACCGCCACTACCGACGCTGTCCCTACCGCGCTCTTCTCGTCCCCGGTGTGGTAGATCACCAACCGCTCTCCCGGCTTCATCCCGCGCAGATGCTTCACCGCCGCTGGATTCGTCACCCCATCCCAAATCGTCGTCTTCTCCCGCTCCAGATCCGCGAAGGAGTACACAGTCGGCTCAGTTTTCAGAAGGTAGTCCATGGGCAGCTATTGTAAACAAGTCATAAGGTGCAGCGACGGGCGCCTCGCGAGCCTGCCCTGAGAGTCTGTGACTTTTTTGAAGTTCCCAAAAATCGATGCTTTAAACAAAACAGTTACGACGACAAAATTGTCAAGAATTTAAAAAAGTCACAAACTCTGAGCGCAGTCGAAGGGTCCCGCCGGGCGGGGACGCCCGGCTCTCCATTACCGAACTGGATCGCAGGCGATCTGGTTACCGCTGACACTTCCCTTCCGCGCCGGTTTCGCCAACAATAGAAGCTTCTCGTGACGGACGCTTCCATCAACCCGCGCAGGGTTACCATGGCGACGAGTACCCTGCCGACGACCACCATGGCCCAGGCCATCGAGCGCTACTTTAATGTGGCACTTTATCTGCTCGTTCTCACTGGCTTCGGCGCTCTGGCTTCGACCGGTGGCCTGGATCTGCCGGCGGTGGTTGGGGTGGGGCTGGCGCTGGCGCTCCGCGGATACCAACTTCTGACGCGGCGCGAGTTTGCGATCCCGGAGCGCTGGACCAATGTCCTGACGCTGATCTACGTCTTCATTTACCTCGCCGACTACTTCTTTATTTCGCGCAGCTTTCTCGGGGCCAACGTTCACCTCGTGCTCTTCTTAATCGTCGTCAGGCTGTTCTCGTTGCAACGGACGCGCGATCACTACATGCTCGCGGCGCTTTCGTTTTTGATGGTGCTAGCCGCCGCTGTGCTCACGGTCGGCAGTGTGTTTCTGCTTTCCTTTGCGGGCTTCCTGCTGGTTGCAGTCATCACTTTTGTGCTGATGGAAATGCGGCACTCGGTCGCCGCCGAATCAGCGCACGCGCAAGATCCACGCGCTGCCTCTCCCGCCCAGCCCATGGCCTACGCGCTGTTGGCGATCGCTCCGGCGCTCGTGCTGATGATTCTGGCCGGCAGTTTCCTGATCTTCTTTTTTCTTCCCCGCGTTTCGTCGCGCTACCTCAGTGCCTACACGCCCACCAGCGACGTCTCCACCGGCTTCACCGATCGCGTGCAACTCGGCCGCATCGGCCAGATTCAGCAGTCCAGTGAGGTCGTCATGCACATCGAGATCCAAAACGACCTCCAGGGCGCTTACGATTTGAAATGGCGTGGGATTGCGCTGAGCGCTTTTGACGGCAGAGTCTGGTCAAATTCGTTTGAGCAAAACCAACTGCGACCGGCGGGCGATGGCAGCTATCGGCTGGCGCCTTTGCCTTTGGTCGACCCGCGTGACGCGTCGGCGCTCGTGGGCCGATCCATTCATTATCGCGTTCTGATGGAACCGCTGGGAACTAACGTTTTTTTTCTGGCCGAGAGGCCGCAAAGTCTCAAAGGAAATTTCCGGCGCGTCAGTACCGACGCCGGGGGAGCAGTCTACAATCTCGATCCCGAAAACCCCATCACTCGGTACGAAGCCGAGTCGCAATTGGCCGAGATCGACAGCGACGAGCTTCGTCTGGCGGCGAACACCGCGCCCGATGGCATGGACGAGTACCTGAAACTTCCGCCGCTCGATGTCCGCATCGCGAAGTTGGCGGAGGCAATCACCGCGGCCGCTCCCAGCAATTATGAAAAGGCAATCGCATTGGAACACTATCTGGCAACGCACTTCGGCTATACGCTGGAACTGCCCAGCCGTGTGCCGCGCGACCCACTGGCCAATTTCCTCTTCGAGAGGAAGCACGGCCACTGCGAGTATTTCGCCAGTTCCATGGCGGTGATGCTGCGCTCTTTGCGCATCCCGTCGCGAATAGTGACCGGGTTCCGCGGGGGTGAATTCAATGACCTCACCGGCCAGTACGTGGTGCGAGCCAGCGACGCCCATTCCTGGGTCGAGGCTTACTTCCCCGGATCCGGTTGGATCAGCTTTGATCCGACGCCGTCGGCAAGCCTGCCGACGCGCACCGGATGGTCGCGGATGCAGCTCTATGTGGATGCGGCCGCATCTTTTTGGCGCGAATGGATTATCAATTACGATATCGGCCACCAACGCACTTTGGGAAAGGATGCGGCTACCAGCAGCCGGCAGTTCCTGGACGAAGCGCGCCGGTGGATTGAGCGTCAGCATCGTGCCCTGCTGCGGTCGGCACGGCGCGCGCACGACCACTTCACCAATTTTCCGATGCGCTGGTTGGGCGGCAGCATCGGGTTCGCGGCAATCCTGATCACTCTGCTCAATCTTGGGCGAATGGTCGGCGGGTGGCGCAACCGTAGTCTGCGGGCGCATCCGGAGCGTGCCCCGCGCGAATCCGCTGCCCTCTGGTATGAGCGGATGGTGGACCGCCTCGCACGGCTGGGCTGGCGCAAGTCGCCGTCCGAAACACCGCTGGATTTTGTCGCAGCCATTCAGGAAGCGGCCCTGCAGAAGAAGGTTGCCCGGTTTACGCGCGCTTACGAATCCGCGCGTTTCGGCAAGTCGGCAGACGACGCCCAAAGCTTGCCCCAGCTTTTCCGCGACATTACTGCCGCGGAGCCGTCGGACTCAAGAAAAACCACGAACCGCGCCGCCGCGGGCAGCAGCCTAAGGTGAAGGTCTCATTTGTATCAGGGCACGCCTTCAGGCGTGCCGCAAGTGGCACGTTATGAATGTTCCTTCAGGCGCTGGTTCTTGGCGCTGGAGTTTCACCACAGGCTGCTAGAGGGCGTCCGTCCCCAAACCTGCCTAGAAGCGGCGAACAACGCCGATACCTACGTAGTAGTTGTGCTGACGGCTTCTCCCGGTATCAACGTTCAGGTCGGGAGCCCCGGAGTAGAAATCCGGGCACCACTCAGCCCAACTTCTGCAATACCTAGCAGTTACAATGGCTTGTAACTTTTGCGCCGTGTCATTTTGTGCCGTCCTGTTTCATCCTTTTTCAACCTAACGGGCAGACTTCAGGCATAAATCCGCTTTAGCTGAATCGCGAAACTGAGGTACACGGGGTGCTTTGGCCGGGTTGGCGTGCACGACCAATTTTTACACCGTCGCAGCTTGTGCAGTAGAGTTGAAAGGCCGGGCGGGAGTCGAACTATTCAGCCCTATTGATAACAGGTAACTTACTGATTTCAGGACTCGCCAGAATTGCCGGAATCGCCACAATCGCCCATCGGGGGTACACGCGAGGTACACGGACCCGTCCTCCAGGCTCACTGACCGGCCCGTGCGCTGTCTCCCTTGTCTACTTCACGACTTGCGACAAAACCTCCGAGGTGCTTTTCGGGTACTTGGAGGCGGCAATTCAGGCTGGACGGCGGAAGATTGGGTAGTGGGACAATTTAATATTGCCAACCGACCAGTCGGTACAGAGGGATGCACCGTGACAGGGCAGCGATCTAGTTTGGTGGACCCTTTGGCATCCATTCTTTCAAAAATGTCAACGCCTTGGTTTGATCATCAGCAAGTAGATCAATTATAGAGGGAACTTTGGCCAAAAGGTCTTTGTACATTGCGTGAGTTGCTTCACGTATCTTCGGACCTTGTGTCTGTCGCGCCCGCTCCAGAGCCTTTTCGATCTGCTGGGGTGTCAGACCCTCTGCTTGACATGCGCC
>JBEKFN010000378.1:0-4116 GCA_050013295.1 Terriglobales bacterium | reverse complement strand
GACCGGCTCCAGCAGATGCAGATGGAGGGCGAACTTGAAGAGCTGATCGAGAAGCTGATCGAGCGCATGCAGCAGGAAGACTACATTTCAGTCGATCAACCTCATGATCCTTCCAAGCGATCGAGCGTGGGTGGGCAGGTTGGCGAAGCGCAGCAGCAGGCGAAGTTCGAGATCACCGACAAGAGCCTCGACTTTCTGGGGTTCAAGGCGCTGCGCGATCTGCTGGGGTCGCTCGGCAAGTCGAGTTTCGGACGTCATGACACGCGCGATATGGCGACCGGCATCGAGGCGAGCGGCGCTTCGAAACAATATGAGTATGGCGACACGTTGAACCTCGACATCACGGCGACGCTTTCTTCGGCCATCCAGCGCGAAGGGCTCGGGCTGCCTCTGAACCTCGAATACCGCGACTTGCAAGTGCATCAGTGCGAGTACCAGTCTTCGTGCGCGACGGTGCTGATGCTGGACTGTTCGCATTCGATGATTCTGTATGGCGAAGACCGCTTCACTCCGGCGAAGAAAGTTGCGATGGCCCTGTCGCAACTGATTCGGACGCAGTATCCCGGAGACTCGCTGTCGCTGGTGCTGTTTCACGATTCGGCGGAGGAAGTGCCGCTTTCGCAACTGGCGCGGGTGAAGGTTGGTCCGTACTACACGAATACGCGTGAGGGCTTGCGCTTGGCGCAGCGGATTCTGCAGCGCCAGCGCAAGGACATGAAGCAGATCGTCATGATCACGGACGGCAAGCCTTCCGCACTTACACTCGAAGACGGGCGCATTTACAAGAACGCGTTTGGGCTCGATCCGCTCGTGGTCAGCCAGACGCTCGAAGAAGTTTCGAAGTGCAAACGGGCCGGCGTGCTGATCAATACCTTCATGCTGGCGTCGGATTATGGGCTGGTGCAGTTCGTCCAGAGAGTGACTCAGATGTGCCGTGGCAAGGCCTACTTCACGACGCCGTATACGCTGGGGCAATATTTGTTGATGGATTACATGTCGCGGAAGACGAAGACGATCCACTAGTCACTTTATTTAGGGCAGGAAGAAAACCGGGTGCCCCACTCATTCGCGTTCTGTGCGAATGAGTGGGAGCCTTCCCGCCCACCGGAAGTTACATTACGGAAGTAACGCCTGGTGTGCCAGGATGGGCGCAGCTTCGGTGTAAGATCGCTGCAGGAACTCCGTTCGGAGACGTTATGAAGCGAATTGTTACTCTTATGCTGCTGCTTGTGGCCTTGGGTGCTGTATGGTCAATACCGGCTCACGCTCAGCGCATCAGTCCCCAAGAAAATGCGCGCCAATCCAAGAAGGCGATCAAGAAGCAGCAAAAGATGTTGAACAAGGCAAACAAGAAACAGGCGAAAGCCATGAAGAAAGCCGCGAAGAAGCAGCGGAAGCAGATGAGGACGGCGAATAATCGCCATAAGAAGTAGCCTTTCGCGTTGATGCTGGCCCCGATTTCGGAAGACTAAATTTTGGAAGGCTAAGGCGATTCACCGCAGCGGCTTCCCACTCCCCGAAAACCGCAGATGTTCCGCACTACGATTTCAGCGGTTTGCCAAAACTGGCACCTGCCGGGCTTTGAGCAGGGTCTCATCGGCAGTTACCAGGGTCAGATCGAACACTCGGGCAGTGGCCACCAGAAAACGGTCGGCGGGATCGCGATGGGGAAGTTGCACGCGGGCGGTCTCTTGCGCGACCTGGTAGGTGATCTGAGCCTCCCGTATCGGAGTTGTGTCCAGCGTATCTGCGATCCACGCTTGGGGATTAGGATCCAGAATCAGCTTGCGCTTCTGGCAAAGAGTCAGCACCTCCCACAACGAGATCGGAGAAAGCCACAACTCGTTAACGGGATTTTCTAGTGCGGCGGCCACACGGCTGGAAAGGCGCGCTTGATCGAGCGCGCTCCACAACCAGATATGAGTATCGAGCAGCAGTCTCATCCGCGCAGCGCGTCCCAATCGTCTTCTGCGCTGGCAGGAGAAACGATGTCGCCGATAATTTGGCCGGTCCCCGCCCGTGAGCCCAACCGGCGCTTCGACCTCTTGGACGCATGAGGAGGGACGACCTCAGCCACCGGCTCGCCGAAACGCGTGACCAGGATTGATTTCCGCGTTTTGCGGACGCTTTCGAGCACGGCCAGGCAAGTGGCTTTGAATTTGGAAATGGCAATTTCTTCCACGTTAAATCTCCTTCTAAAGGTTACTATGGTCTGAGACCATGGTCAATATGTGAGATATCGACGGCCTGCCCGCACGATCTGCTGATTCATCACAAATCCACAGTGACCGCCCGCACATCCTCCCTGATCCATAACGCGCTACTCTGATTCCACTCCCAGGACCTCTCCCGGTCCCGTTCCCTCCAGAAAGAGATCGCTATGCGTGCGTCAAGACGCGGGTTGGTCGTTGCTCTCGCCTTTCTGTCGAGCTTTGTAGCTGCGCAGCAATCGGATCAGCTTATCGCCGAGCGCGTCCTCGGTCCGCAATGGAAACAACTTTCGCGGCGGGCCGGGATGATATTCGCCGGCACGGTGCTCACCGCGTCGGCCCAAACAGTTACAAGCCAGACTGTGGCGACCGATCGGATTGATCCGGGGACGACTCCGGCTGTGCAACTGAGTTTTCGCGTCGACGAGGCGATTGCCGGGGTCGAGCGCGGACAAGTTCTCACCATTCACGAGTGGGCGGGCGCATGGTCCATGCATCGCCCGATGAGCAAGGGCCAACACGTTCTGATCTTCTTGTATCCGCCGAGTCGTTTGGGTCTTACCAGCCCGGTGGGCGGATCGCTGGGCCAGATTGCTCTCGACCCGAGCGGGCAGAACGTGTCTAACCTGTCTAATGATGCGCAGAACCCGAATGCGCCGAAGCCTGCCGCGGCCATGGCCATAGCCCCGCGCAAGGAATCGTCTTCGCAGCCGGGTGCGCACCTCGAAGCCGCGAGCGTCACCGTCGTTCAACTAGCGCGGGCCATCCGTGGCGCGCGAGGGGAGTGAGCCATGCGCTCGGGAATTCTGGCGGTTGCCGTTTTTCTGATTTGTAGTGCTATTGCCAGCCGCGCCGGCGGCCCGGCTTTCGTGGCGGGGCTCCGGCTACAATGCTGGAGTCGAAGGCCAAGCGCTGACCTGGGCGAATGGCACCGGCTCAATGTCATCTGTGCAGTACTTCACCGACCAGGGAAATTTGAGCCCGATCCTCACCGGCGCACAGGCCGATGCTTTAGTTGCCACTGCGTTCAGCACCTGGACCAGCGTTCCTGGTGTTGCCCTCACCGCATCGCAGGGCGGTCATCTTGCCGAAGATGTTAACGGCAGCAATATCGAAACCAACGGCTACGGAATTGTTACCGCCCCGGCCGACATTACACCCTCAGCTACGGGCACTCCGGTCGGAATTGTCTACGACTACGACGGGACGGTCACAAATGCCATTCTGGGCGAAGGCGCTGGGGACTTGGAGGATTGCTTTACCAACGCCGTTTATGGCGGACCCGACAACTTCTCCATAGGCGGGAACATCGTGCACGCGCTGGTGGTGATCAACGGAGTCTGCGCCGCCACCAGTGCGCAGTTGCCGGATGTTCAATACCGTTTGGTGCGCGTGCTGGGGCGCACGGTCGGCTTGGGTTGGTCGCAGGCCAACCTGAACGTGTTGACGCGGAACACGCCTCCCACCAGCGCCGATTTTGCTGGATTTCCGGTAATGCACTTTTCCGATCCGATTGACTGCGTGCCGATCACGATTTGCTATCCCGACCCCGGCGTCCCTGCGATCGACGACATGGACGCCCTGGCGCGGCTTTATCCCGCCGGCAGTACAACGCAATCGGCGGGCAGAGTTTACGGCAGTGTGTACTTCACCGACGCATCGGGGAATGCGGTGCAGCCGATGCAGGGCGTCAACGTGGTTGCCCGGTTGATGATCTTGGGCCAGCCCTCGCGCCAGTACGTGGTGACTTCCGTTTCTGGATTCTCGTTTTGCGGCAACGACGGCAACATTATCGATGGATATGTCGACGGAAGCGGCCTTCCCTATAACCGGTGGGGCTCCGATGATCCGTCGCTCGAAGGCTTTTTCGATCTCGGCCAACTGATGATTCCGAGCGGGCAAACCA
>JBEKFN010000377.1:0-4191 GCA_050013295.1 Terriglobales bacterium | reverse complement strand
CGCCGAGAAAGCAAACGTTGTAATACCCCCCAATGTCGTAGGCGGCGATCAGCATCGCCCCGCCCAGTCCGCGAAAAAAGTTGCGCGAAAACGAAAACGCGCCCGGAGGTAAATCGAATGCCCGATGGGCGTTGAAATGGGTTAGACCCGCGAAGATAATCCATCCGATCGTCCCCATCACGCCTACCCAAAGCAGCGTCGAAAGCCGTGAGATCGCCGTGATCCGCCGGTACAGCAAAAACGCCGTAAGCAGGCAAACCCCGATTGCCACGAGCGTCGCCGGCATCACCACCCAGGTCAGTTGTACAGTGCCAAGCAGCGGAAGATTCGCGCCCCAGGTGCGGGTTGACCATATCCGCTCCAGGCCCGGCCAAAAGAAAGCCGCATATTGCGAGAGCCCCACCGCTCCCGAAGCAATCGAAAGCGGAGCGCTGAATGAGAGCTGCCAGATAAAAAGAAACGAAACCGCTCGCCCCAATTTCCGCGGCCCGTAAATCTCTTTCAAATAGCGATAAGACCCGCCCGAGCCCGGCATAGCTGCGCCCAGCTCCGCCCACACCAGCCCATCACAAACGGCCAGCACCATGCCCAGCACCCACCCCAGCATGGCCTGCGGCCCGCCCATCACCGTCACGATCAGCGGGATCGTAATAAACGGTCCCACGCCGATCATGTCAATCATGTTCAGCGCAGTAGCCGAGCCGAGGCCAATGCCGCGGACGAGTTGCGGCTTGGTGTCGGATTCGCCTTCGAGTGGAATTGTCATGAAGTAAGTCGTTAGTCGATGGTCGTTAGTCGTTGGTCGATGGTCGTTAGTCGTTGGCCAACCTGATCTTCTGCCGTAGTGGACTCCCCGAACGACCGACGACTAACGACCAACGACTGCACTAGCGACTGCCGATCAGATTTACAAACAGCCGCACCGCTCCCGGCACGCCCGCCGGAAGTTGCCGGAAGAACGCATATCCCGTATAGATGTACGTTCCCTTGCCGTCATGGGCCAGGAGCAGCCCGCCCTTTTGCTCGCCTTCACCCGGATCATGCGATTCGAGCAGCGGTGTAAAATTGCTGTCCCACTGCGACATAAAGTAGAGGCCGCGCTCCTGCACCCAGCCCTCGAAATCCTTCTGAGTAATTTCGTTGGGAGAATGAAAGATCGGGTTCGCTGCATCGAGAATCGCAACCGGCGCCTCTTCCACAGAAACCCGCACCCGGCTGAGGGTTGCCGGATACGGCGTGTATTTGCCCGAGTTAAAATCGATCGGCACCCCAAACGATCCCAGCGTGTTGTATTGCACGACCAAGCGCCCACCATTCTTGACGAACTCGAGCAGCCGCTGGTTATTTGCAATCACATCTTTCTGCGTGTCGTAAGCGCGAATGCCCAGCACAATCGTCTGATACTTGCTCAGGTCCTCGCTTGCCAACTTGTCAGCCGGAATCATCGTGACATTCATCCCGATCTGTTCGAGCACCGTCGGAATGTCATCCCCCGCGCCCATGATGTAGCCGACCTTCAAGTGTTTGGGGACCCTCACGTCGACGACACTGACGTGCTGTACGGCCGGCTGGTAGTAATAAAACGTGCCGAGATCTTCGCGCGTGACCACCGCATATCCCTCGCCGTAGACCTTTGCCCCGCTCGTGAGTTCCGCTCGAATATGAGTCTGGCTTTCCTTTAACTCGGAAGGGAAGACATGAAACGAAGCGTCCTTCGATTCGTCCTTCGGAATGTCGACGGACTCATTTGCCGGTTCTGCACGCCACCCATTCGGGACATTCAGCGCAATCCGCGCTTCGGAATCGCTGCTCTGGTCGCGTGCCGTCGTCTTTACGCTCGTACTGCCTCGCTTGTCCGATGGGATGACCGAGTTCGACGGTGACAAAGCAATTGAGAACTCCGGGCCGACCGCCAGCGGATGCTCGCCCTCGCTCCCGTCCGGCCATTTGAATTTCACCATGACCGGGACTTCGATTGTGCCGGTGAGTCCCTCGTACTGGTATTCCATTCGCACGTGAAATGGCGGAGGCGGGAAGGGAAGCGTCTGATATTGCGGTTCGTCAATCGTGTTCAGCGCCTCGCGCTCGGGATCGTGCCGGTGCCAGTAGGGGCGGGTGTAACCGGCCTTGTCGCAGGGCGTGACGCGGAAGTCGAACCAAGCTGCCGAAAGTTTGTCGGCTGCCATTGCTCCTTCTACGATTCGCTGACAGCCCGGTGCGTCTAAGATCAACCTTGCCGAAATCGGCATCCCCCCACTTGCAATTCCCAACGCCTTCACGGCGGTACTTTTCCCCGGAACGGCCATCGCTGCCGATTCGGGAGAAGACGCGGGTGGGGCGTCGTACGTCGCTGTCAATTTGACTCCCAGCGCGACGTTCGCTGCCTGCTGGAACTGATTACGCTTCATCTCAAGTTCACTCGTGAGCAACTTTTTCTCGTTATCCGACAGCGATGATTGTTGAACGCGTTGCAACAGATCATCCGCTGCTTTTCGTCCGCTCAGGAGGGCCATCGCGCTCTTTGCCCAGTCGCTATCAGGGTCGTGCCCAACTTCGGCAATGCTTTGCTCGATCCGAGATAGTTGCTCACGCAGCCACGGCGCCTTCTTCTCTTCATTCCCTAGCCTTGACGCCAGCCCCGGCAGCGTGGTATCAACGCCATCGAAGAAGTCCTGCTCGTGGCCGTCTCTGTCCTTTGGAGATTCAACGACCGAATCCACCAGTTTGTAATAGGCAAATCGATCGCCCTTGGGAATCGAGACGCCGCCCAGCGCTTGAGATTGCTGATGCCGCAATCCCTCGATCGCAAACTGCACGTATGACTCGCCCAGCAACGGGTCTTCTTTCCCGGTGTTCAGCCTGACCGTGTAATTGGCCGCGTCGCAGGTCGAAGCGCCGAAGCCGCATACGTTTCCGATGTACAGCTTCCTCGGTTGCCAGGGCTGCAATCCTTCTCTTATTTGCTCCGGAAAACGATTAGGGTCGGCCGCTGCGCGAAATGCTTCTTTCGTCAGGATCGCCGAAGCCTGGTGGTGCCCGTGCCCATCGCGCTCCGTCCCCGAGAAGCGCGCAATCAGCACATCCGGACGAAACGTGCGGACCACGCGCACGATGTCGGCGAGCGCGATGTCATGCCCCTGCCATTTTTGAAAAGTTTCTTCTGGAGTTTTCGAATACCCGAAATCCGCGACTCGCGAAAAACGTTGCTCCACTCCGTAGTAGCGGTCGGCTGCTAACACCTCCAGTGTCCGCACCACACCGAGCACATCGAACAGATTGCTGCCCAGCTTGTTCTGCCCACCTTCACCGCGGGTCAGCGTCATCAGCAACGTGGAGACGCCCTTCCCGCGCGCCTCCAGCGTCAACATGCCGCCGTCTTCGTCATCTGGATGCGCATCTACCTGCATCAGCCGCGCCGTCGTCTGCAAGCGTCGCAGCATCAGCTTCAGGCCCGCTGCACCGGTTTCCTGGGGGAGCGGTTCGTAGTAATGATCAACGTTATGATGGGCCGCGATTTTTTCCGGCGTCTGTGCAGCGGCGGACATCACGGCCGAAAGTGCCAGAGCAACCAGCAGCATCGCAGTCGCAAGCCTGCCGCACACTGATCCGAGCCCGAACTTCTTCCGCATCGCAAACATGACCATCTGATGGATTTTACTCAACGAAAGGAGCAAATAAATAACCTAGGCAACGCTCAATTTTCTAGATCTGTCATCCCGAGCGAAGCCAGGGATCTGCAGTTCGCAGCAAAATGGAGATCCCTGGCTTCGCTCGGGATGACAATTCATGGAAACGGCCACTCGTTGCGAGGTGAGGCAAAACCCCCGCCTCGCCTTACCTGATCATCCCCTGCGCCGTCGCGAACTTCTTCTGACAATCCGCCGCCGCTTGGACAATCTGATGGAACTCCGCATCCCCGCGCACCCCCGCGAGCAGCGGATCCGATTGCAACGCCTGGTACGCGCAATAATTGCCGGCCACGGCCTGGCGCAGAAACGCGAATGCAATCTGCTTTTCGCCGCAAGCCGCCAGCAAAGTACCCTGGTGATACTTCATTTCGGGATTCTGTTTCGCCAATAATTCGTTTTCTGCCTGCTCTGCCATCCGGTGGATATCTGTTGCTGGCGCCTTGGCCAGGCATGCCTCTACCAGTCCACGCATCCACATGGGATTTTCCGTCATCTGCGGCGC
>JBEKFN010000376.1:0-4195 GCA_050013295.1 Terriglobales bacterium | reverse complement strand
GGACAGCCCGGGGTCGGCTGTCCCCACGCGAGCAGACGAGCCGCCGAACACGATAGGATAGTGACAACACCTCAGCATGATCGACGCCAAGGAAGCCGCACCGGTTCTCGCCGATTCTCCGGAATCGCGCCGCTACAACCGCACCAAGCGCTGGTTGGGCGTCGCCGATTTCGCGATAGGCCTGGGGTTGCTCATTGTGCTCCTGGCCACCGGCTGGACCGGGACCCTCCGCGATCTGGCGGAACGTGGCGCTTCGCAGAATTACTCGTTCGCCGTTTTCCTCTACGTCCTGATGCTGATGCTGATCAGCAAAGTGCTGGGAACTCCGCTCGACTACTACGGTTTCCGGCTCGAGCACCGCTATAACCTTTCCAACCAGAGATTCCGCTCCTGGCTCTGGGACGAATGCAAGAGCTTTCTGATCGGCTTGGTCATGGCCACGATCGTAGTCGAACTGCTCTACCTGCTGATGCGCCAGACTCCGCAGCACTGGTGGGTGATCGCATGGGTTGTTTTCCTCGGACTCTTTGTCCTGCTCGCGCAACTCGCGCCGGTTGTGCTTTTCCCAATTTTTTACAAATTCGAGCCGCTGGAAAACGAAGACCTCAAGCGCCGCCTGATCGTTTTGAGCGAACGCGCCGGCACCCGCATTCGCGGCGTCTATAAGTGGCATCTTTCCGAGAAAAGCAAAAAGGCCAACGCCGCGCTGACCGGACTCGGCGCGACCCGCCGCATCATTCTCGCCGACACTTTACTCGACAACTATTCCGAGGACGAAATCGAAGCCGTGCTCGCGCACGAACTCGGGCATCACGTTCACCGGCACATTCTGAAGAGTATTTTCGTGCAAGCGGGAATCACGCTTTTCGGCTTTTGGCTGGCCAACGAAGTCCTGCGCTACGCCGTGGAGCGCCGCAACATGTACGAGACCATGCACGATTTCGCCAATCTGCCGTTGCTGATTCTGGTCTCGACCGTGCTCTCCTTCTTGCTGATGCCCGCGCTCAACGCCTACTCCCGCTTCAACGAGCGCCAGGCCGACCGCTATTGCTTCGAGTCTGTGGCTAGCGTCGAACCCTTCATTTCGTCGATGAATAAGTTAGCCGAACAGAATCTCGCCGAAAAAACGCCGGCCCGTTGGGTCGAGTGGTTGCTCCACTCGCATCCTGCGATCGGAAAGCGAGTCGCCGCCGCCGATGCCTGGGCGAAGTCGCAGAGAAGTTGTGCTTGATTTTGGGTGGCGCAGCGCTTCACAACTTGCGGGAAAAAACCGGCGCTGCCCTTGCTTTTGGGTGGCGCAGCGGTTTACCGCTGCGGTAACTGCCTAGTTTTGAATTCGGCTTTAGCCGCTGAGGTCGCGGCGCCCGCTCCGCAGCACCTCTTCCACTCTCCGCACATCCTCTTCCGTATCCACGCCTACGGTGTCGAACGGCGTTTCCTTTACGTAAATCGCAACTCCGTTCTCCAGAAAGCGCAACTGCTCCAGTCGCTCGCTGCGCTCAAGCGAGGACTCGGGCCAGCGCACGAACTTATCCAGCGCGTCCTGGCGATAGCCATAGAACCCAAGATGTTTGTAGTATCGCGGACGCACGCCATCGCGATCATGCGGAATTGTAGCCCGCGAAAAATACAGCGCCCGCCCGGTCGCGTCCGTCACCACCTTCACCGCGCTCGGATTGTTGATGTCAACCTCCGCGGCCGGCGTCTTCAGCGTCCCCACCTCGACCCCCGCACCTTGCATCACCGCGATCAAGCTCTCGATATGCTCGGGCCGAGTCAGCGGCTCATCGCCCTGTACATTCAAATAAACATCTGCCGAAATCGCGTTTGCGATCTCATGGACCCGCTCGGTACCAGACCGATGCGCCGCCGAAGTCATGCGCGCGACAAAGCCTTGCTCTTCGCAGAACCGCATGATTTCATCCGAATCCGTCGCCACAATAACTTGATCGACCGACGAACACCGCCGCACTGCCTTATACACCCAGGCAAACAACGGAACGCCAGCGATCTCGCGCAGCATCTTGCGAGGGAGCCGCGTCGAAGCCAGCCGCGCCGGAATCACAGCGATGACTTTCATGCGCCCAGTTTCGCATGTAGCCCGGGCTCAATCAATGCACTACCTTCGTGAATGGAATCCCCGAAACCGACCTGGGAGTTCCGCATTTGGCTTTGGAGGGCACTGGTTTGCGCCCAGTCGGCTAAAGAGAATCCTGCCCCTGATTGCAATTTTCAAGTTATCATTTAAGAGAGATTGGCGCTGGTACGGCCGATTGTGACCTCGGGAACATGACAAATCATTGGGGGGAAGGATGGCCATCAACTTTGTGCAGACACGTGACGGAAGCGACGACTCCATACGCTTGCAACCAATGGAGCGCCTAAAAGTATATTTGTTCGGGGTAACTGTGTTGTTCGCGGCGTTTGGGATGGGTGAGGCGGTCTATCGACTCTTGTTTTCAGAGTTTGACGGCGCAACCGACCGTATTCCGGTTGAGGTGCTGTTTGGTTTGGTATTTGCCTGGCTCGCCACTAAGTTCGTCGGCGGCCTTTACAGACATCGCAAGGAGCGAAGCGCAAGGCTCAACTTCATTTGGGCTCGGAATCACCAAATACGAGGCGCTGTGGAGGGAATCACTACCGTGGCCCACCCATTGAAAAATCAGCAATCGATCAGAGTGATCCGCGAAGAAGTCGATAGGATTGAGTGGGCACTCAAGGAGATCTTGCCGGGCTAGCTTTCTCGGGCAAGCTAGCCCCAGCGCTTCGTTGAAAACCGTCCAACCGGACCTCACTCAGACTCACTGGCTTCGATTTCTCCGAGTAGTGCTTCGTGTCCTTAGCGCACCGCCGGTGCGACCTCCGCACGCGCGTGGCTTGTCCGTCGCGCGACGCGGTTTGATAGAATCGAACGGGAAGCGCCCCAAGAATGTGACCGGTCTGATAGCGACTCAAGCGACTCTCCGACAGGTCTGCGCTATGGTACTACGCGCTAAGAATGCAAGAGCGCGGAGGTCGCATCCTAGTAAGTTGTTGTAAGCACACCGTGGCGGTGTAGCTCAGGTGGTTAGAGCGACGGTCTCATAATCCGTAGGTCGTAGGTTCGAGTCCTACCGCCGCCACCAGATTCAAACCACAGCAAACAAAGGCGTTTTACTGGATTGCAGCAGGTTTGGCGTCTGCCGCTTCTGTTGCCACTTCGTTGTCACTTGCGAAGTTTTCGCTCTGTTCTGTTTCGTTTGGTGGCTCTTTGCCAATCACGAACCGTTCTAGCTTAGCCATCGCTGCGCGGGTGTCATCCGATGCACTCTTGATGTAGTACGTGTTGGTCGTGGACACGTTTGCATGGCGAAGGATGGCCTGAATCGTTTTTTCTGGTACACCTAGGCGGTACAAGTTCGTCCCCAGTCCCCGCCGTGCAGCGTGCCAGGCGTGCCACTCGGGAAGAATCTTGTCTCGCTCAAATTCGTGATCTGGTGCGGTGTCCTTGCCTTCGCCGAGCGGTTCTCGGCATTCCTTTTTCGGCTTTCCGCACACAGCGCAGCGGTTAAGTGCTGGTAGGATGGCGCGGTTTAGCAGGTTCCCCAAGTCCATCGGGGAGCCGCTTACGTTGGGGAACATGACCCCCGATGTGCGATTGCCACGGCTGGCACGGTGAAACTCTAGGCGCTTGGCTAGTGGGGCGATCACTGGAATAGCCCCCCGGCTTTTCCGTGTTTTGGGTTCGGTGATGTGGCCCTTCCAGATAGACCGCGTAATCTGGATTTCGCCGTCTTGGTAGTTTTCCCACATTAGCCCGCGAATCTCTCCGCGGCGTGCCCCTGTAAGGCCGCTCGGGAAGAGGCTAGAAAGTATACAGAGTACCCGGGTTCAACGGAAGCATTCGATCTCCTCATCCCACAGGTACCGATTAACCGGCGTTGTGCATTTCTTTCTAGCCTGTCAGAAATGCTCGGATCGAATGACTATTTTTCTAGCGCAGAGTACTTGCGCAAGGCGATTGACCTATGGCGGTCAGACCCGGCTGTGCAGCAGTGGTGTCGAACAGAGTTGCCCGCCACGGTACAGAATCGTCTGATACGCCTTGGAGCGTGGATACGTTATGGGCAATCTCCTCTTACGGAGTTGATAGCCGATACACAACTGCCTGACAGCGAGGTCTGCAGTCTTTTCGTAGCGGGGCTGGCACAAAATG
>JBEKFN010000375.1:0-4228 GCA_050013295.1 Terriglobales bacterium | reverse complement strand
CTCTCCTTCACCGCGTCCTGTGCCAGAACTAACCATTTGTAGGCGGATACGAGATTCGTTTCCTTGCTGCGGTTGGAGGCGAGCAAGCGTCCCAGGCGGTATTGCGCCTCGGCGATGCCATAATTCGCGGCACCTTCATAGTTTTTCGCGGCGGAAGCGGCATCGACCGGCCCACCTTCTCCCGCCTCGAACATCTTGGCCAGAAGGAATTGGGCATAGGGATGACCCCGGTTTGCCGCCGGTGTCAGCCAACGCCGCGCTTCTTCGAAATTCCGCGGAACCCCCTGTCCCAGCAAATATCGCGCTCCCAATCCAAATTGCCCCTCGCGCTGCCCCTGGTCGGCCGCCTTTCTGTACCAGTCGACGGCTTGGGAATAGTCCTGTCGGCCGAGCTTTTTATCTATGAAGATGTCGCCTAATTCCACCTGTGCGGTTGCATCGCCCAGATCGGCGGCTTTTTTTAACCAGACGATGGCATTATCGACATTGCTGCCATGCTCCGCGCGTAAGTCCCACTTTGCCAGTTCGAGCATTGCCGGAACTAAGCCCTGATCAGCGGCCTTGGTGAGCCAGAGGATGGCCTGGGTATCATCCTGTGGCAAGCCTTCACCGCGGTGGTATAAGGCGGCGAGATTCAACTGGGCGGTTGCTTCGCCCGCATCGGCGGCGCTGCGGAACCAAGTCGCCGTCTTAGCGGGGTCCTTTGGGACTCCATCGCCAGTGGAGTACATCAGCGCGAGGTCGTTGGCCGCCTCTCTCGATCCGTGTTGCGCCGCTTTGGTGTACCAGGAAACAGCTTGTGCTTTGTCCGGCGACATCCCAAAACCCAACTGACAGAAGATTCCCATGGCTTCCTCAGCCGCGACAAAGCCACGATTCGCGGCGTGCTGCAGTAGGCGAAGCGCTTCCGCATCGTCCATCTTCAGCAACGGGCCGGCATGGTAGGCGAGCCCCAGTGTGGTCTCAGACTCGGGGTCGCCAGCTCGCGCCTTCGCTTCCAACGGCTCCAGATCGGAGACGGTCAAAGCTCGGGCTTTGTCGAGAAGCGCGTAAGCGCTGAGCTGGACCGTTGCTGTGCGCGCAATTCGCGGAACTGGCGGCACGCTCGGCATTGGAGGCACCACCTCCGCGGATTTCGGTGCCGCTCGATCTGATCGGAGAACAACCGGCGGCACGCTTGGCATCGGCGCCACCTCCTCTGCCGACTTGGGTGTCACTCGTTCGGGTCCAAGGAAAACGGGCGGCGCGCTCGGCATTGGCTTCACCACCTCCGCGGATTTGGAGGCGAGTGGCTGGTTCTTCGCCGCAGGTTTGTTTCCATCGCTTGCCAGAGCAGAACGGTGGGTGCCTCCGTTTGCGCCAAGCTCGATGATGAGGTTGTTTCCGATTGAGCTGAGATTGACGACCAGTTTTTCTCCGGCAATCGCGCGCTCGCGATTCTGCGCGGACCTGAGATCGATGACCACTCTTGCTCTGGGCGGCGCAACGCTGAATTGGGAAGTCCTCACCGCAAGGACGGAGTCGCCATTCACCATCAGGCGTTGGCCTGGATGGGCCAGCTCACATCCAGGAAAATCGAATACCAGCCGGTCCGGATGCTTGAGCCTGCTCACCTCAGGTTGCACCAGTTTACTGAACGTGACTTCCACATCAACACCGTCAGCGCGTTCAGCGATCGATATGGCAGTGATTACGGAATGCGAATTGCCCGATCCGGCGCCAGCGTTATCTTGGGAGATAGCGGGGGGTGCAGCCAGGCCGACCAAGAGAAACATAATCGATACTGCTGAAGCGATACGCATTGCTGCGCTGGACTCCGCCCCTTTCGCTGCGCTGTGCCGGGCACTCCGCCTTCGTGATCTTAGCGGTGATGCACTCTAGCGTGGCATGCCTTGCACAGCGTAATCAAGTTCTCTTCAGAGTCTTCCCCCGAATCGCTGCGGAACTCCCTGTGGTGCACCTCAAGATTCGACATCGTGCCACAGGACTGACGCCTCCAGCCGTCGCGACGCAGGATCTGCTGGCGCACACCATCGTATGACAAGGGGTCCAGACGCGAGGGAGCGGCTTTGGCGCGAATCATTCAGGACGCCTTCTCACGGAGTTTTTCGAGGAACGCCTGCTGCTGTTCGCCGGGCAAGAACTTGTAGTAGCTGGAAATCGAGTTGAGCAGGATCTCCGGGTTGCCGTTGTCCAGGTGGGCGCCCGCCAGGAAGTCGGCGCAGATCATCTCCAGACAGTAGCCGCGCGATTTGTCCGTGCCCAGCATCAGGGCTGCTGTCTCAATCGCCTGCTCGATCACCGGAATCTGGCTCTTGTAGACCTTGAAGTAGCTCAGTTCGGACGGCTCCTCTTCCCTTCCCGTCGGTTCCTTCTCGCCTGAAGTCCTCCTTCGGCAGCTCTCGAGCTTTATGCAACCAGGTTGCACAATCGAAGTGCTGCCCGTGTTACGCCAGTTTACCCCTGTCGAACCGCGCCAAAATTGACGGAGGTGCTTAGAATCAAGTCTATGGACAGTTCATTGAATACGACGGACCCTGCAGGACCAAAGCCACCCTCGTTTGGAATTGGACAGTTGCTGTTTATAGTCGTCTTGGCAGTCATCATTTTTCTGCTTGGCCAAAGCATGGTGCGTCATCGCTTCTTTGAAGGCGGCCGATTTCACCGGAACGGTTCCATCGGACAATAGCAGGCACTGAAAAGAGTGTTAGCCCTTGTTAGCGTAATGCAGATGTTTCGCCAACAGCCCTGTCGGAGATGCCGTCAACTCCACCGCTTTGATTGACTTGCCCGTTTCATCCACGTAAGATTCGCCACGAATGATCGGACAGACCATTTCGCGCTACCGCATTGTCGAGAAACTGGGTGGCGGTGGCATGGGTGTCGTCTACAAGGCCGAGGACACGGAGCTAGGTCGTTTCGTTGCGCTTAAATTCCTGCCTGATGACGTGTCCCGAGACCCGCAGGCATTGGAACGTTTCCGACGCGAAGCCCGCGCAGCATCGGCGCTAAACCATCCCAACATCTGCACAATTTACGACATCGGCAAGAGTGGCGAGCAGTCCTACATCGCCATGGAGTTTCTCGACGGGCAGACGCTGAAGCACCGGATTGCAGAAAAGCCGATGGACTCCGAACTGATCCTGTCTCTCGCTATCGAGATTGCGGATGCGCTCGATGCCGCACATGGAAAGGGGATCGTTCATCGCGACATCAAGCCTGCCAATATTTTTGTCACCGAGCGCGGACATGCCAAGATTCTGGATTTCGGGTTGGCCAAGGTTGCCCTTCCTGCCAGTTCTGCCAGCCAAATAGCCGCACAGAATACTCAGACCGCTACAACTCTCGCCGAGGAACATCTCACCAGCCCCGGTTCTACGCTCGGCACCATAGCTTATATGTCGCCCGAGCAGGTGCGAGGTAAGGAACTCGATGCTCGCACCGACCTGTTTTCGTTCGGGGCGGTTCTCTACGAGATGGCAACCGGTCTACTCCCGTTTAGGGGCGACACATCTGGTGTGATCTTCGAATCGATCCTGAATCGAGCGCCAGCGCCGGCAGTGCGGCTAAATCCAGATATTCCAGCGGGGTTTGAGCACGTCATTAACAAGGCTCTGGAGAAAGACCGCAACCTACGCTATCAGAGCGCAGCGGAGATGCGAGCTGACCTGCAACGACTGAAACGGGACACGGACTCTGGTAAGTCAGCTGCTCTTCCTAAAGCGGCACCCGTTTCTCGCAAAAGACGGCTCCAATGGGTCGCTGCGGCCGCTGTTGGCGTTATCGCTGCAATCGTGATCGCACTCTTCCTCTGGCAGTCTCGGCATCCCCAAGCCTCGCCCCTTGATTCTGTAAGCTCGAAGGCCATCGCGGTGCTGCCGTTCCAGAATGCGGGCTCCGACAAGGACACTGATTTTCTACGGCTCGCCTTGCCCGATGAAATTGCGACTGCGCTGAGCTACGTGCCGTCGTTCTCCATTCGTCCTTTTGCCACAACGAGCAAGTACAACGGGCCGAACTTGGACTTGCAACAGGCTGGTCGGGAGATGGGGGTGACCTGCATTGTCACGGGACACTACCTCACGGAAGGTAACCAGTTGGAGGTCACACTGGAAGCGGTGGATGTCGCGAATAACCGCAGTGTTTGGCGAGACACCATCAATGTTGCAGCGTCAGACAAGATTGCGATGCGGGAACAAATTACGTCGAGAGTCCGGCAAGGCCTTGT
>JBEKFN010000374.1:0-4265 GCA_050013295.1 Terriglobales bacterium | reverse complement strand
ATGAAGTCATTGAGTCGAAGCCGCGCCAAGTCGAGCTCCGCCTGATTGAGTTGGTCGAAGCTCTGGCGGAAGTGGACCAGCATCAGATCCCCTTTGTGTCCCAGCATCGAGAACAGCGCGGACTGCCCATCGGCCTTGGCTTCCATCTCGGCCAGCAGCTTCGCGGCTTCGGCAGCGATCTCGCGACGGGCGTTGTCGGGAGTGGTGCGCCATGCGGTCCAGCGGAAGCGCATCATCTGGTGCAAGGTGGCGTAGCCTTCAAGCGTAAGCGGCACCGCAGGCAGCTGCGAGGCCGCCACCGGGAGAGTTGGCGGATGCGTTGGATTCATGGACTTATTGTATCGGGTGATCGGGCGATCGGGTCATCGGGCGATCTAAGGTCAGATGCCTTTGACTTTCGATGGCCCGATCGCCCGATCACCCGATGCCTCCTCAGGTACCCCGGCCGCCACGGGACGCGGATTGCTCCAGTGTGCGCCGGTGTGCTAAAAGCAGCTATATGCGCAAATGGATGAGCGAGCGCTTGAAGCGCCGCAAGAAGGCCGGAGACGGATCCACCAAGGAAGGAACCAAAGCACCCGAGCCCTTGCAGCCCAGGTTCTACGATAACGAGCCCACCGCGCCTCCCGAAGTTTCCGCCGAGACTCCGGTAGTCGAGTCGCGGCGCCCGTCTAGACGCGCGCCGGAGCCGGAGCCCGCATCGGAGCCCGTTTCGGCGCCAGCCGAAGCATCGGCGGCAGGTGAGCCGCGACCACGAACGTCTCGCCGTCGTCGCAGCCGGGGAGGTCGTGGCGGATCTCGTCCACGGCCGGTAGCCGCTGCGCCGGCAGTGGTGGCAGAACCGCCCGCCGCAGAAGCATCCGGCGCGGAACCAGCGGTTGCCGGGACGTTGCCGGCGGAGTCGTCGTCGGTTCAAGCTGTGTCGGTTCAAGCTGCACCAGTTCAAGCTGCGCCCGCTCCTGCCCGCGCCAGCAAAGGAACGGTAGTCCTGGCCATCGGGTTGCCGGGTTCGGGCAAGAGTTCGTGGTTCAAGCGGCACAATATTCATCCGCTTTCGAGCGATCTGCTGCGCGAACTTCTTTTCGATGACGCGCAGGAGCAGCGCTTTCAGGATCTGGTGTTTTCGAACCTGCGATCGATGCTGAAGGCGAGGCTGATTGCGCGCCGTCCCATGAACTACGTGGATGCGACGAACCTTACGCCCCACGACCGCCATAGCTGGATCAAGCTGGCCAAGGATTACGGCTACGATGTGCAGGGCGTGTTCTTCGATGTCCCGCTGGAGGTTTGCCTGGAACGCCACCAGCGCCGTGGCCGCGCCGTCCCCGAAGATATCATGCGCAAGATGGCGGGCAAGTTGAAGCCTCCGACCTTCGAGGAGGGCTTCTCGAAAATCACTGTCGTGCGGGTGAAACAAAAAGAAAGCGACACGTAGGGACAGCCGCCCCCGGCTGTCCAGGCGAGCGAAGCTCGCCTCGGGTTTAGTTTGTTCATGCTCGCGATCAAGAGCGCAGCGGGGCTTCGCCCCGCTGGACAGCCGAGGGCGGCTGTCCCTACGTTAGTCACCCCTTCAGATACGGCAGCAGTTCTCGAAACGCGGGCGCGCCCGACGACCGCAGCAGTTCGTAGATCATCATTTCGGTCGAGGACAGAATGGTTCCGGCCGCGCGCATGCGATCCAGCCCGATTTTCCAGTTTAATTCTGTCCGCGAGCTGACTGCATCCGAAGCCACATGCACCAGATAGCCCTCCCGCAGCGCCCCCAGCGCAGTCTGCATCACGCAGATGTGGGTTTCCATACCGCACAGCAGTACGGTCGTCCGCTGGCCCGGTAAGCGCTTCAGCAATGAGCAGAACGCCTCGCTCCCGAAGCAGGAGAACATCAGCTTGTCGATGGGCGGGCTGTCCGGCAACAAGGACGCAATCTCCGGCACGGTGTTACCCAAGCCCTTCGCGTATTGTGTCGTCACCAGCGCCGGCATCTTCAGGATTCCAGCCAGGCGAATCAGCAGCTGGATATTTCGCACCAGCCGTTCTTTTTCCCAGATCGGCGGCAGCAATTTCTCCAGCATGTCAACGACGATGAGAGCGCACTGCTCGGCCTCAAGTGGACGGCGCGCCATCTCGGCGTAGTCGCTCTCAGCTGGGATGATAGTTCCTGGCAAATTTTCTGTGAAAGTTCCGCTGCTGGTCATAGCAATTCCTCGCACCGCTGCCAAGATTTTAACGCGGGTCCCGTATCCTGCGTGTCTACCCGGCAAGACTACACTGTTTTGCAGTGGCGGCAAAATGGTTTAGAATCGCAGCGTAGCCTCGTCGTTCAACGGTAGGACATCTGCCTCTGGAGCAGAGTATCGGGGTTCGAATCCCTGCGAGGCTGCCAACCTTTTCAGCCCGCAGATCCTTCCGGTTAATCGCCAGTCCGAAACAACAAGTGAGGGAACTTCAGGCGCTATTACTGAGATTGGCGCTTGGCGCTGTGGCCCACGGCCACCAGGAAAATAGCGCTCTTGCCTTCGGCGTGTGGGGAGAAGAAACGGGTCACTTCGTCGTCGTAAAAGGTGAGGCCGGTGGCGCCCAGGCGCTGGGCGTAGGCCGCAAGATAGATTTTGCCGCCGAGGATGCCGCCTTCAAGCTGCACCGCCCGATACCCCCGATTTCCGAAGCGATCGAATATCGGCCGTAAGTCGGCGAGGGAAAAAATGTCCACAGCGGCGTCGGCAGGCAACTGCTGCTCTAATCCGAGATACCCAGCCTGGTCGCGAAAATTTCCATGCTTTAGACACTCGAGCACTCCACGGTCGCGGTGGAAGACGTGCGCTCCGGAGTCGAGACCCTCGACGGCATGCACAATCAGGTAGAGGTGGTTGAGTTGAGATCCCATTGGATCTAGAAAGTCAGCCGGCACTCCGCGCGTAGCTCGGTCCAGCACGGTGGAAAGCTGCGCCAGGCTGATCGGCGTGCGCGCAAACTGGCGGCTGGACCCGCGGCGCAGAATGACCTGCTCGATCGGATCGCGAGGCATTTCGCCATCGGATAGAGGTTGGAGCCGAACCACGGGTCCCGCGGGCGACGGAAAACCAGGCATTCCCGCATTCCCCAGCGGAGCACGCCCTCGCCATGCCGCAACTTCTTCCGGCGAATCGAGCGAAGAGGCGGCGTGCATTTCGCGCATGAGCGGATAGTCAACTTCGTCCCTTGAAAGCGGGACAGTTTCGAATCCGAGCGGGGAGATCTCTGCCAGCGTTCGGGGAGTGGTTGGCGCGGGAGGCGCGGTTTGGGCAGAAAGCCCGGAGTCATGACCAATGGCGACCAGCGAGAAGGCCACCTCGCGCTGGGAATCGACATCCAGCAGGCGGTTCACCGTCGCGTCCACAAAGCCGCATATTACCTTGGCAGGCAGGCCCAGGGCGGTGGCGACGGCCAGAAGGTTGGCGAGGAGCGTGCCATTGTCCCAGCCGAAATGGCGGTAGGTGCGCGCCTGATATTTCCATGCATTGCGCCAGTAGGTGCAGGTGCAGACGACGGTCAGCGGCGCGTGAGCGATGGCGGGTTCGCCGCCGGTGGCCTCGACCAGGACATTGCGATAGTCTCCGGCGCGCAGCCGGCGCAGGCCGAACTCGGCAGGGGCGAAGTGATAGACGCCAGCCTCAAGGTTGGCGAGTTCGCGGCAAACCAGATAGAGCTCGACTTCGTAGAGCGCTCCCGTGCACGCGGCCGCGCGAAAATAGATTTCGCCGCCCGAATACTTTCTCTGCCGCGTAATGCCTGCGGAAAGGTATAGGAGTTGGGCAACGGCCTCTAAGTCCGGCGCCGCGTTTGTCTGGGCGGGTAAGCTGCCGGCGATCGCAGAAAGGGCGGCCACTCCAGTCTGGCGCACCTCGGTTGGCATGCGCGATGGCTCCAGCGCGGGGTAGATTTTGAACGGCAACGGCTGGTTCCGAAAGTCCAGAAAATGCGGATTAGTGCGAACGCTGGTGGAGGAATGCTTGGTAACTTCGTGGTAGTTCCAGGCAGCTTCAGCATTGGCGTTTGTGGGCATGGCGGATGCGAAAGCTTGACAATGATAGCGCACGAGCCTAACATCAAAATTGAGCCGGTACCTTTTCTTATTCGTACTCTTTTCTGGTCCTCTGACCAAGTTAGCCTAACTGAAAACGACCTCCTCTACGATTGCTCTTGAGGAGAAAACTGAGTCACGATTACGGATCGGCTGGGATCGTTTGCCAACGAGAAATCCGGGAGCCCATTGAGAACCAGTGCTT
>JBEKFN010000373.1:0-4272 GCA_050013295.1 Terriglobales bacterium | reverse complement strand
GTGTGCAGAGCCAGACCTCCATTGCCCGGCATCCAGCGGGGACGATGGGGATGATCGAATAGACCGCGCACCAGCGACCAAGTTTCGCCTGCGTCGCTGGTTTCGAAAAGGGCGGCAGGTTCCACGCCGCAGTAGAGCACGTTGGGTTGCTCGGGCCGGCCGAGCGCGATCTGCCAGATGTTCTTCAAGGAAACGCCGGTATCGGAGGGAAATCGAATGGGGGCCTGCTGGGGATTGGTCCAGCTCTTGCCGAAATCGTCGCTCGACCGCAGGAGGGTACCCCAATAATTCTGGGTCGAGGCCCATATGCGGTGTTGGCCCCCGCGGCCGTCATACGCCATCGCGTAGACATTGTGCCCGTGAAAATAGGGGCCGCCGATGTCCCAACGGCTGCGCTGAGCGTTCGAGCGAAGGATGAATGCTCCTTTGGTGGTTCCCACCAATAAAAGGAAGTCTCCCTTCCGGACATGCGCGTGTCGCACGCTGTGCAACATCGTAGTCCTAGGCGGGCTGACATTGGCGCCGGGATCCGCGGCCACGATTGCACCAGACTGAATGGCTTCCAGAGCTGCCTGAACCTCACTCGCGCGTTGATAGCGCTGCGTCGGCTCCTTGGTCAGGCAGCGTTGGATAAGGGCCCATAGCCCGGGGGGCACGGGAGGGCCGAGCGGGTTCGGGAGTTCGCGCAAGATGGCCGAGCTGATCTCAAAGCCAGTGCGTCCTTCAAAGGGAAGGCGCCCGGAAGCCGCTTCATAGAGCACAACTCCAAGCGCCCATAGATCGCCGCGATAGTCGGCCGTGTCGCCACGCAGGATTTCGGGCGCCATGTAGGGCAAGGTCCCGCTCACGCTGGATTCGTCCTGTATGGTGGCAAAGGATCGGGTAGTGGCCTCGAATATGGCGCTTCCTATCTTCTTGGCTAAACCGAAGTCGAGGACTTTGACCAGACCGTCAGAAGTGACGACGATATTCGCCGTCTTGAGGTCTCGATGAACGATACCCCGGTCATGAGCGCGGGCGAGCGCGCTGGCAATCTGAACGCCATATCGCATGACTGACTCTGGGGGCAATCCGGCACCTGCGCTCATGTCCCGCAGGGACTTGCCCTCGACCAGTTCCATC
Source organism: Terriglobales bacterium (assembly GCA_050013295.1). Taxonomy (GTDB): domain Bacteria; phylum Acidobacteriota; class Terriglobia; order Terriglobales; family Acidobacteriaceae; genus Acidiflorens. The sequence goes on along the minus strand of JBEKFN010000373.1, from coordinate 3,150 downwards.
ACGATGTAGAGTTCGCCATCCGTCTCACCAACCTCGTGGATGGTGCAGATGTTGGGATGAGCGAGAGAAGAAGAAGCACGCGCCTCATGGAGCAAACTCTGGCTTGCCGATGAATCAAGACGAGCATCCTTCTTGACGACTTTCAAGGCCACATCACGGTGCAACATCTCGTCATACGCGCGATAGACGCCCCCCCATTCCTCCTTCCCCGATCTTCGCCACGACGCGACAATGACCAAGAACTTGGCCGATCACAGGTCACTCCTTTCCCGCCCCATCCTAGGCTGCGCTTAGGACCTGCGTCAACGAAGCTGAGACTCCGTCCGAGTACGGAGTACAAAGGCTGCTACAATCTTGGCAAGTCGTCTTCTTACGGTATTAAAGCGTTTCTATGCTGGCTTTTACTGCTGGACGGCTATTGACTCCCACGGATGCCGTCGAGCATCCTCTCCTGCTCGTCGAGCAGGGACGCGTCCTCGAAATTTCCGCTCGGAGGGGGCGACAGGCTCCCGCCGGAGTTTCCGTGTCCGACTTCGGCGATGGCGTGATGGCGCCGGGTTACGTTGATCTTCACATTCACGGCAGCGCTGGATACGACGTCATGGACGATAGCGCCGAGGCGTTGCCGGCGATCGAGCAACTGCTCGCGCGGCATGGAGTCACGAGTTATTTCCCAACCACCGTCAGCGCTCCGATGGATACGACTTTGCGCGCACTCGAACGGTTGGCGGATGCGATCGAAAATCGCGAACGAGAGCGCGAACGACAGAATGCAGATGACAAAATTCGAGCACTCCCGCTCGGAATCCATCTTGAGGGGCCATTTATCAGCCACGTTCGCCGCGGCGTACACCCTCCGGAAAATTTACTGACCCCTAAACTGAGCACGTTCGAGCAGTTCTGGCATGCGGCGCGCGGACGGATTCGCATGATGACGATTGCTCCTGAATTGGAGGACGCGCCCGAGGTCATTGCCGAAGCGGCGCGGCGCGGCGTTTGCGTGAGCCTGGGACACTCAGACGCCGATTTTGAGGCGGCCGGACGCGGCATCGCGGCGGGAGCGCGGCACGCGACGCATACCTTCAATGCCATGCGTCCGCTGGACCATCGCACGGTGGATCATCGCAGTCCCGGAATTTTGGGTGCGGTGCTCACCGATCGTCGAGTGAGCGCGGACATTATCGCCGATGGCGTTCATCTCGATCCCGCCATCGTGAAGCTCTTTGCTGAGGCCAAAGGCCCGGAACAGACGGTGCTCATTACGGATGCTATCTCCGCGACCGGAATGCCGGATGGCCGCTATCGGCTTGGATCCTTCGAAGTGGATGTTCGAGATGGCAAGTGCATGGCAGATGGCAAGCTGGCCGGAAGCGTTTTGACCATGGACCGTGCGGTAAGGAATCTGGCGCGTTTCGCAGAATGGGATCTGCCCCAGGCAGTCGCAGCCGCTAGCCGAAATCCGGCGCGGGCGGCGGGAATCGCGAATAAGGGCGTTCTGAAGGTGGGAGCCGACGCGGACTTCGTGGTCCTGAGTCGGGAAGGCGAAGTGCTGCGGACTTTTGTCGGCGGCGTGGAATGCTTCAGGTAGCACTTTCAGGCCGTAGAAACATTCGGCACGACACAGTCCCCTGATTCGAAGCCCGCCGAAGGAGAACGATGGCTGAAACGCGCAAGTTTCCGCACCATCTGATTCGGGAGATTTTTGAGCAGCCCGACGCCTTGCGGCGAACCATTGAACCGCGCGTCTCGCTAGCCGACGGACGGGTTCGCCTGGGTGAAATCCATATCTCACGCGAGGAACTGCGCGCGATACGGCGGATTAACATCGTGGCTTCCGGGACCAGTCGTCACGCGGGGATGACGGGCCAGTACATGATGCAGGAACTGGCCGGGGTGCCGGTCGATGTGGACTACGCGAGCGAGTTCGAATACCGCAACCCGATGATTGGGCGGGGCGAACTCAGCATCTTTATTACTCAGTCGGGAGAAACCGCCGACACGACCGCAGCGCAGCGCGAGGCGCGGCAGAAGGGGTCGCGCACCATCGCGATTTCAAATGTCGAGGGATCGACGATTGCGCGGGAAGCCGACGGATTTATCTACACCCACGCAGGGCCTGAGATCAGTATCGCCTCGACCAAGGCCTTTACCGCGCAGATGGCGTGTTTGTTCCTGTTCGCGCTGTACCTCGGCGAAATCAAGGAGAAGGTTTCAAAGGCGCGGGCCCAGCACTACATCGGCGAACTCCTCGCGCTGCCCCAAAAAACGGAAACGATCCTGGCGGCGTCCGATCAGGTGGAGAAGCTGGCCGAACTTTACTATCGCGTGGACGATTTCATGTTCCTCGGCCGCGCCATCCACTACCCGATCGCGATGGATGGAGCTCTCAAGCTGAAGGAAGTTTCGTACATTCACGCGGAAGGCTATCCCACCGGAGAAGCCAAGCATGGGCCGAACGCGCTGATTGATTTCCGCTTGCCGCTGGTCATGATCGCGACCTGCGACCCGAACGATACAGGTTCCGCGGAGCGCTACGACCAGAACGTGAGCAACATGGAAGGGTTCAGGAAGCAGGGTGCGACATTGATCGCGCTGGCAACCGAAGGAGACACAACCGCACCGCAGCTAGCGCACCATACCGTCTTTATTCCCGCAGCACCGGAACTGCTCTCGCCGATTCTGGAGATTGTTCCCCTACAGGTGTTTGCCTATTATGTCGCCGCCAAGCGCGGGCTGGACGTGGACCGTCCGCGCAACCTGGTGAAGGCGGTGACGCTGGAGTAAAGGCAGTCGTTGGTCGTTGGTCGCTGGTCGTTGGGCAGCGGCCAAGGCCGTTCGCGAACGACCGACGACCGACGACCGACGACCAACGACCAACGACCAACGACTTCCTCCCCGCAGCAAATTTCCCCCCGATTGCTTATGATGGGGAATAGCGTTTTTATTCGTGGGGGCAGCGTGGCTGAGACGCAACAGACGAACGGAATCGAAGTATTGGAAACGCGCGAGTGGTTGGACTCGCTGGATTATGTGCTGTCACGGGGCGGACCGGAGCGTGCGGGGCGGCTTTTGCAACAACTGGCGCTGCACGCGCGGCGTGAGGCTGGAATCAACCTGCCCTTCTCGGCGACCACTCCCTACCAGAATACG
>JBEKFN010000372.1:0-4284 GCA_050013295.1 Terriglobales bacterium | reverse complement strand
GCTGTGCGTCTACTCTGCCATCGACCGGATAGAAGCCGATCTTGCCGAAAGTTGCCGAGGTAACGTTGCTGGTAGTCAGAATCGACTCGGTCAGGTTCTGGCCCGTGCGAGCAATGTCATTGTGGTAGGTCAACACGTCGGTTGTCGCCGAAACGCTGTTGACGGTAAGCGTGGCGGCGTCGCTCGTCGCGGTTCCGGCGGAGTTGCTCACGACGACCCGAAACGTACTCCCGCTATCCGAGAGGCCCGTCGGCGGCGTGGTATAAGTGGTCGATGTTGCTCCCGAGATGGCGCTAGTGCCTTTCTGCCACTGATAGCTCAAGGGCGGCGTTCCGATTGCGACCACCGAGAACGTCGCAGTTAGACCTGCCCCCACTGTCTGGTTTGCGGGTTGCGTCGTGATGGCCGGAGCCGACGCCTTCATGGAAGTGCTGCCCATGCCACCGCCGCAACTGGCCAGCAACATCCCAACGACTATAGAAAGCGCAACACAGAAGCAGTTTGTTGGGGCTTGTCCGCCCATGAATGACTACCCCCAAAGGAGTGGCTTCGGTAATGATGTCAGCGTTGGGCCGACTTGGCGAATCGCCGAAAGCGCCATTGTCAGTTTAGGCCTTCCGGCCGTTGAGTGTACTGGCTTACAACCTGGGTAAACCTGTCGCGGCGGCTGGCGTTGCCGAAGTGAATCGAGAACTGGTCGCTGACCAATGTGCATGCGGTTGGTTCATCCCCATGACATTGGCTGAACTGCGCTCCCGCCTGAATCAGAGCGTGTTTAACGAGTGCTCGAACTCCAGCCCCAACGCCCGCTTCGTTTGTGAGTAATTCGGAGGGTTCTGTCAGAAATCGACTGCGGACTGTAAATCCTCAAATCCAAAAGCCGTTGCGGAAGCCCCCCTGACCGCGACCAGCAAAAGGAGGCAGCAGACGGGCCAGGAGCGCCCGAACCCTCTGCGGGGATTTTGGGACAGCACCCCAGAGCCCTGAGCCGCTGGAGGTGACCTAGCCGCCGCACCCTTCTGATTTGTGAAGGCTATTGACAAACACCTGCATCGGCCAGATACTCAAAACTCAAGCCTGCTCGGGGGCTTAATACCTGAGACGTGGGCCCGCGCACGGGTCTACAACAGTTCACTCGTACTCAGAGTGAAACCCAAAATCCATAAAACTCTAAGCAAGCTCAGTGCGCCCTTGTGCGCCCAGGAGAATAACTTTATGCATTTAGATGCTGGGGAAGATGCAGGAGAAGCCAGAATGTGTATGGAGCGGCTAGCGCAAGAGGAAAACTGATGGCGACCTATAAATGCACTTTCGACGGCTGCGCGGAGCCGAACCCCGGCATGATAGGCTGCGGCTGGACGCTCAACAACGAGTCTTTTTCGTGCTCGCCGGGCGGCGGCACAAACAACGAGGCGGAATATTACGCGCTCATAAACCTGTTTGTCGCGCTGCTCGACCGAGCGCAGTCGGGAGACTTCGTAGAAATATCGGGAGACTCAGACCTCATAATCAGCCAGATTAACGGAGAGTACGCAGTCAAGTCTTGGAACCTTCAGCCGCTTTGGAAGCGAGCGAATGCCCACCTGCTGCAATTGCGCGAGCGAGGCTGCGCGGTGTCCTTGTGTTGGCATTCACGCGAGGAAAATGAGCTTGCCGACGCCGCATCAAAACGAGCGATAGGCATTGATCCAGAAAAAGAGAAGGCGTCCCGCGTAGCCGCACCCGGGTACGGTACTCTGAGCGAGGCGGCGAAGCTTGCGGGATGCAGCGCAGTGATCGTCGGTCGCGTGCTCGACAACCTCGACTATCGTGACGACGGCAAACCGACGCAAAAGGCTTGGGACGAAGGCTTGGTATCCGAGCACTTCCCGAATTCATGGACCACCCTACTCGACGAAGGATTGGCATATCGAACGGGTGGCTGACCTTGTACGCAGGGCAACTCCCGAGCAGCGCAAGGCAAGTGGCAAGCCCGCCAAGCCAAAGGTCAACATGATTGTGCTCGGGGGCAACACCTACCCGCATCGCGAAGCGATCAAGGCGGCGGGCGGGAAATGGGACAAGCTGCGCAAGGTCTGGCGCGTGCCCGAAGCCGAGCATGCGCGGATTACACAGCTTGTCGAGAACCAGTGAACAGCTTGCTGCGGTGAGTCCATGCCCCAGTGAGTATTCCACGCAAGCCAGCCAAACCAACTCTTCACAATTCATGCTTGCTCGGGAGCTTAATTCCTAAGACAAACACGAAGGGGTTGCCCAAATCGTAAGGGGAGCACCGTTGGCGGCGTACTCCGCGCTCTGGACAACCAACTTCGTCCCGGTGGAGGCAAGGAGGAACCAAATGTCAATCAAGCAGCGGGACACTCTAATCATGGGGGCTCTGGAAGAGGCGGGGAAGCCCCGACCACAACCCGGAATAGGGCTGGGGCTGTTCGGCCCAATGACCCCGGCACAACATGCCCGCCTGAGTTCCCTGATGGGTGTCGTGGATGACGATGACCCAACCGTGATGACAGCTGTGGATATTGCAAAAAAGACAGGTTTGGGCGCATCCGCTGTCAGGCCTGGCTTAAAACAATTGTGGAAGGCGGGTAGAGTGCAGCGGATTTCGTTTGGGGAAGAACAGGCGGCATGGCGCGACAAAGACAGGCTGCAATGACGGAAGCGTGCGGCAGCAGAGTCCGCAACGGCAGCTAGTCATAGGAAGTCCGCAGGCCCTGTGTGTGCTAGTTCCCAATCAAAACTCTTGGAAATTCTGTTGAGTATCGTCATCATTAACTGCCAGCAGGTTTAGAATTAAAGAACGCCGCGACCAAAATAAACCCTCAACTCATGCACCTGAGAAATAGGACAAAAAGGAGAATCTCAATCAAGGGAGCCGGCCTAGTGGATGGGCCGCACTGCATTACTTGGACCCACGAGGAGGAAGTGAACTCTGAACTAGCAAACTTCCTTGGGAAAGGGGCTGCGCAGCGTGCAGCTTCAGCGCCCCAGCACGAAGCAGTTGCGTAACCAAGCCGTTCGCTGAATGCTTCAGGGATGGTGCCGTCTCCGCGAGCGAAGACAGGGAAAAGGAGCTCCAACAATTAAAGGACGATTGAAGCCGCCGCTCGCGCTTACGCCATCTCTCCGCATGATCTGCGGTGCGAAAACTTCAAATGCGCAATCGAACCGTCACGTGGGATAGAGCCAACTCTCTTTTTCTTGTGACTGCGAGGATGCATCAGCTCGTGAGGGGCTCGGTTATGCTTCAGCCATTCACAACGACAGCCGATCCTCGCTCAAATCCCAGATCAAATCTTCTGCCGCCCGGCCTGAATTGCTGCCTCAATAGCGGACTCCTGCGTGCGCAATGTGTCGGGCAGGTAGAATTCAGTTTCCATGACCCCATCCGCATCGTGTTCCTCGACGGAGAACTCGGCCGAGAACACACGAGGTGACCAGGGAGTCGCGGGTCCTGGGGTCGGCGGCGCGTTAGGTCGATCGGCGGCCCCTGTGGAGGTCCACCAACTTGCGCGCCAAGCTCTCGAATTTCTTGTTCCTCCTCCTCACGGCCACATCGCTGGCTCAAACCTCTGCAACCCTGCCCAAGATCCGGGCAGTCACCGCTTTCATCCAGTTGGATCGCAGCCGCTATCAGGTGCAGATCAGCGAAACGCTTATCAAGCTGCGCCAAGCGAAGGCTGCGTTTGAGCAGGGCGGCTACGAAGTGCAATCGATTCGCATCACGACCCAGCCGTTCCCACACTATGTGCGCGGCCTCTCGAAAGAACAGGCTCTGACTTTCTTCCGCGACTACGACTCCTTGGCTCGCGAAGAAAACTTCGACGCCTCTATCGGGCCGGCGATGCTCGCCCCGGCCGACGACAGTGCTTCGGCCGAGTTGCTCGCCGAAATCTTAAGCAGTACCACAGGCTTGGAAGGCAGCATTGTTGTTGCCGCTGAAGATGGTGTTCGCTGGAACGCGGTGCGCGCCGCCGCCCGCCTGATGAAATATGTCGAGGCGCACACGACCCACAGCCTGGGAAACTTCAATTTTGCGGCTACCGCGATGCTGCCGCCACACGCGCCCTTCTATCCGGGCTCATATCATGACGACGGAGGCGGTGAATTTGCCGTCGGCATGCAATCCGCCAATGTCGTGGCAGCGGCATTTGCTTCCGCTGCTGATCCCACAGCCGCCGGAAAGGCGCTGGAAACTGCGCTCGGGGATCAGGCACGCAAAGTGGAGGAAATCGCACGGCAAATAGAAGCCAAGACTGGATGGAAGTACATGGGATTGGACCT
>JBEKFN010000371.1:0-4319 GCA_050013295.1 Terriglobales bacterium | reverse complement strand
GGGTGTAGCTGGCAGGCTTGAGGATGACTGCATTCCCGCTCGCCAACGACGGCGCAATCTTGTGTACAGCGGTGTTCAGCGGCGAGTTGAAGGGCGTTATGGCACAGACGATTCCGAGCGGCACGCGGATCGTAAACCCAATGCGCTTGTGCTGTCCGGGGCTCGCGGCGAAGGCAACTTGTTCGCCAACTAGGCGGGTGGCTTCTTCGGCAGACAACATCAGCGTGACAATCGCGCGCTCCAGTTCGCCGGTAGCATCCGCAACAGTGAAGCCTGCGTCGGCCACAATGTGATCGATAAAGCGCTTTCTGTACCTATCCACCAACTCGGCGCATCTTCTCAAAACCGCTGCACGAGCATGCGGCGGCGGGGCTCCGACGGTGAAGGCCTTGCGTGCGGCAGTCACCGCTTGTGCCACCTGTTCCGCCGAGGGCTCGGAAACTTCGGCGAACACTTCGCCGGTGTACTTATCCAACACGGGGACGCTCGTTGCACCCTTGACCCATTGGCCCTCGATGAACGAGAGTGTCGGCGCAAGCGTCGTTCCTTCCGGCAGGGCGGGACGCGATTGTTGTAGCGTGATGCTCATCAGTCTTGCCTCCTTCGATTTCGGGATTCCATTAGGAGATGATTTAAATCTCGAACTTGTCCGACGTTGCACGTGCCTTAAGCCCCGTGCGCCAATCGTCTCCGAAACTCTTCGCGAACGCAAACAAAATCTGAATGAATGGCCTAGCTCAGAACCGGAGTAAGCGCGCCCTTGCCGGCAAAGTGTGCTTCCAAATTGGCGAGCACCAGATCGGCCATGGCCTTGCGCGTCTGCTCTGTGGCGCTGGCAAGATGGGGCGTTAGAACCACGTTGTCCATGTTCAGGAGTTCTGCCGGAACATTCGGTTCGTTGGCGAACACGTCTAATCCCGCCCCACGAATGACGCCCGCTTTCAGCGCCTCCACCAGGGCGGGTTCGTCCACGATCGAACCCCGCGCCACATTGATCAAGAAGCCTTTCGGCCCCAACGCCTTCAGCACCCCCGCGTTGACCAACCCGCGCGTCGTCGGCCCCCCATACGCAACTACCACCAGGAAATCTACCGCCGCCGCAAGCTCCTCCGTCGAACGAAAGTACTTGTAACTCACACCCGCCTTCGGCTCTAAGTCGGAATATGCAATCGCCATTCCGAACCCTTCCGCACGATGAGCAATCGCGCTTCCGATCCGTCCTAATCCAATGATCCCCAGACGCGCACCACTCACTTTGCGCATCAAAGGAAACTTAACATTCGGCTTCCACAGACCCTGGCGTAGAAAACGCTCAGACGCCGGTATTCCGCGTGCCACGCAGAGCAGCAACGCCATGGCGGTATCGGCAACGTCTTCGTTCAAGACATCGGGCGTGTTCGTCACCACAATCGATCGCTCCCGGGCGGCAGCCACGTCGACTTTGTCATACCCAACCCCGAACACCGAAATGATTTCCAAGGCAGGTAGCGAAGCGATCACCTCCCGCGAGACCGGCAACGACGCCCTCGCCACTATGCCGCGAACTTGTTTTGCGATGCAACTGCCTGCCCCCCCATCCGACTCCGGCAACCGCTCGTGAAACGTATATGCTTGGCGCAGACCCGCCTCCAAGGCGGGAGCAAGTTTTCCAACTGCGAGAATATCCGGTTTCATTGGCTTCAGGCTCCTAAGTTGGGTAACGGGCGGATGCCATCATCTTCCTCGAATCCAAGGGGCCCACAGCGAGAAGGACAAAAGCATCCGGCATAACTACGCTCGTTCACACCAACACTGCGTCTTGTTTTGCGGTTCCGGCCATGCGCTTCTTCATCGCCGAAATGTGGGTCTCCACTCCGTAGGTAAGAAGTCGGGCATCGCTCATCAGCGTCACAAAATCGAAGCCCTTGGTCTTCATGTCCATGGCATTGTCAACGCTGCCGCAGTGAATCCCGGCTTTAATCCTATGCTTCTTGCACGCCGCGAAGATCTCATCGATAGCCTTGACCACCTCCGGACTGGAGGGAACCAGACCTCCGCTGACGCCCAGCGATAGCGCCAAGTCGTTCGGTCCGATATATACAGCGTCGAGAGTAGGCGTGGTAAGAATTTCATCTAGGTTGGAGATCGCTTCAGCGGTTTCAATCATGGCAAATGTTAGGACCGTTCCATTGGCCTTTTCCCGGTAGTCCTTGCCCCCATAGATAGCCGCGCGGATCGGGCCACTGCTGCGATAACCCGCCGGCGGATAACGACATGCCTCGACAAAACGTTCCGCGTCTGCCCGCGTGTTCACCATCGGACACACGATCCCATACGCTCCCGCATCCAGCCACTTCATAATCGTTCCCGGCTCGTTCCAAACCACCCGAATTATGGGGGTAACCGGCGTTGTCGAGATAGCCTGCAGCATGTGGACCGCGGTTTCATAGCCTATCAACCCATGCTGGGTATCAATGCAGATCGAATCCCAGCCTGCATTAGCCATCATTTCCGCGGTGAATGAATTGGGAATGGAAAGCCAGCCGTTCAGCACGCAATCGCCGCGATTCCAGATTGTTTTAATTGCATTTTCTCTCATATAATTTCTATAGTCCTCCTAATTGCTGTTTGTTGAATTAACAACCAAGTCCTATGGGCTCTGAACGAGAATCTACTGAATTAGTCATTGCTACGCGGCTCTCTGGAGGACGAGGAACTGAGTCTTAGCGACCACAAACCGCTTCGCCTTCAGCAGCAGCACGGGTAGTGTACGAAGAGGCCCCGATCCAGTCCAATTGTTTGATTGAATGTGTGCATAAACATATGCAATGCATCTTGTGCCCACAAAATATAGTCGGTTTCTTACGGTTGGCGCCGCTCACCTTATGTTTCAGTAACAAGTGGCACTGATGCAACGATCGCCGTCGGCCCTCTGGGAGATACCTGGTTGATCGATCTAAGGCCGAAGGCCGGGGACCGAGCCAGAGGCAATTCATAACGTACTGTTCCTCTTTGACGAAAACGCCGGCTGGTGTACCTACTGGCATTTTCAGTGCCGCCAGCCAGCAACCTGTTCCGAAGTCAAGTGTTTTCTCAGGATCGAAGCGCAGTTCCGCATGGCGCTCGACGATCTCGCATCCGTCGGCTGATCGATACTTTGTGGTGATGGGCTGCCGCCGGAATTCCAGCGCGTTTTGCCCCGTAGCGCAGTCTTCGTTGATTCCGACGCATGCGCTCAGGGTTGCTCATGACATGGCGTTCATCCGCTTGGAAGCGAATCTCTCACGTCATCCGTTCGCCGCGGTCCGCGGCACCATCAGGATTTCATCAATCAGGAACAGGTCGGTTAGCAACGCGCGCAGGTGGATGGAAGCGTTAAGGTTATCAATTAACTGCGAACTGATGTTGGGTTGCGCCAGGACCAAGTGGACGGCAGCCAGGGAGTCGCGGGCATCCCGGTCCAGCACTGCGAGAAAATCCTGGTAGCGCTGGGCTGGGGCCAGACTTTCTTCTTTCATGACCACCGCGTAAGTCTCGGCCAGCCCGGAGAGCGCCTCTACCGCACGTTGCAGGAAGCCGCGCAGTTGGCCTCCCGACTGGCTGCCTACATCACCAGGCAGCCCTTGCGCGGCGTAGGCAAGCATGAATTCATAGCATTCTTCGATGGTATTGCAGCGGGCGGCTAGTTGTTCGCGCATGGTTTAGGCCGTGGCGGCCGCTGACTTCGAGGCCGCCCTTTCCCCCGTCGCCGGCCGGCGCTGCGGATCGTGATGCCCGACGGAATGCTCTTCTCCCACGGACTTTGTGCTCACTCTATGATGCCCACGTTGCCTCTGCTCCTCCCCGGACGGCACGCTTAATCAGATTTCTCATTAGGGTGACTTTGTACCCATTGTGCTGTAAGGGCTCGGCTCCTTGAACTGCGATTTGCGCCGCAGCTTCCGCAGCTTGCTCGGTGCGCTCCTTGCCTTGCAGCGCGGCTTCGGCCGCCCGCAGGCGCAACGGTCGGGCGGCCACGCCGTTGACCGCCAACTGGACGTGCTGAATGGTGCGGCCCGAAAGCCGCATGGCCGCCGCCACATTCACCAGCGCAAAGTCCCACACTTGCCGGTCGCGAACCTTCTCGAAATAGAATTGTGCTCCCGCCCAGGTAGGCGGAATGCGGATCGCCGTGAGCAACTCGTTCGGCTGCAGGCTGTTCAGCCGCCTCACGTCGGTCACCGGCCCGACGAAATAATCCTCGGCATTAATAACCCGCTCCCCATGGCGCGAGCGGAGCACCAGCTTGGCATCCAGCACCAGCAGCGCCGGCGCCGTGTCGGAAGGATTGACCGTCATGC
>JBEKFN010000370.1:0-4319 GCA_050013295.1 Terriglobales bacterium | reverse complement strand
ATTCGCAATCCGGAAAGAGTTTCAGCGCCAAGCAACTAGGCGGGCTGCCCGAGGTTCACGGCGGAAATCGCGATCAGCGGCTGGTAACGGATGGAATCCGGGCGCGGGTGCGGCATCCGGTGTATTTGGCGCATCTGTGCGAGATGCTGGCATGGAGCGCCGGGACCGGCCTCGCCGTGTGCTGGTTGCTGACGGCATTCGCAGTGATCACCGGAGCGGTGATGATCCGGATGGAGGATGCAGAGTTGGAGAAGCGGTTCGGCGACTCCTACCGCGGGTATCGCAGGTCCGTACCGGCGGTTCTGCCAAGAGTGTTCTCGCCGCGCCAGCTATAATCCGCTGTGACTGCCAGCTGACAGCCGCTTCTCATGCGCTTCGAACTTTTCGTCGCAACCCGCTATCTTCGAGCCAAGCGCCGCCAGGCGTTCATTGGTGTCATCACAGGGATCTCCATCCTGGGAGTGGCAGCGGGCGTGGCTTCGCTGATCGTCGCGCTGGCCATCAACAACGGCTTTCGGCAGGATTTGCAGGCACGGCTGCTCGGTTCGACGGCACACATCAGTCTGCTGCGATTAGAGAGCGACGGGATCCGAGATTGGCGTCCGCTGCTTGAGAAGTTGTCGAAGCAGCCGCACGTAGTGGCGACGGCTCCGGCGATTTACGAGCAGGTGCTGATTTCGCGCGGGCCGCGGGCGCGCGGCGCGGTGCTAAAGGGGATGCTACCGCGGTATGAGCGGAAGGTCAGCGATCTGCTGAAAACCGTGACGCTGGGATCGGCGGCAGCGCTGGAAGAAGAAGCCGCGGGCGCCACAGGTGTGACTCAAGAAACAAGTTCAAAAGCAAATGCAAGGGCAAATGCAAAAGCAAATGCAAGCGCAAATGCAAAAGCAAGTACAACGGCAGCGGGCGAGGGCGCCCGCTCCACACAGGCAGAATCGCCCGACGACTTAACTGGCGTGCAGCAGCGCGTTGCGGCTATGCCTCCGATTATTCTTGGCAAGGACATGGCGGATGAACTGGGCGCGACCGTGGGTTCGGTGGTGCTGGTGACTTCTCCGCAGGGCGAACTGACTCCGTTTGGCATGGTGCCGAAGTACATTCGCTTTCATGTCGCGGGAATCTTCAACTCCGGTTTTTTCGACTACGACTCTTCCTGGGCATTCATCCGGCTGGCTGACGCCCAGCAGTTGTTTGGGTTGGGCGACGTGATCTCGGTCATCCAATTCAAGATCGACGATATCTACCGGGCAGGCGAGGTGGCGCGCGCTCTCGAACAGGCCGCCGATCTTATTTCAGGAAGCCACGGCTTCATGGCCACCAGTTGGATGGAACAGAACAAGCCTTTGTTCCGCGCGCTGCGATTGGAGCGCGTGGTGACCTTCATCACCATTGGGCTGATCGTGTTCGTGGCCGCGCTCAATATCTTGATCTCGCTGATCATGATGGTTATGGAGAAGACAAAAGATATTGCCGTGCTCATGTCGCTGGGGACCAAGAAGGCGCAGATCCGGCGCGTGTTCATTGCGCAGGGCGTCTTGATCGGCGTGATTGGGACGGCGATCGGGCAGGTGCTCGGCTACTCAATCTCGTGGGCGGGCGGACACTACCACTTTATTGCGCTCTCGCCCGAGGTCTATTCGATTGACTACGTGCCATTCGCGCCGCGCCCAATGGACGGACTGATCGTGGCGCTGGTCTCCATCGGGATTTCGTTTGTGGCCACGATTTACCCGTCGTGGTCGGCGGCGCGCATCTTGCCGGCGGAGGCGCTCAGGTACGAATAAGGGTCTGCAGGCGCGTTTCCGTTTCTCCATCTGTGACCGGGGTCACATTGCAATTGTTTTCCGTAGGTATACAGTCTCTTGCATAGCTCGTTGCCGCAAACGGAATTGCGGGAACGCGTTGTTCCTCCGCGTGCTCTGGCAGATCATGCTCTGTTGGGTCATGCTCTGTTAGATCATGCTCTAATGGAATCAGGGACCGTCTTCTCAAGTGGCAGCCGGAGGCGGCCTTGATACTTCGGAGGGGGAACTTGCATCCAATGACTCAAGATCCTCTGTTGAGGGTCGAAGGGTTAAGTAAGGTCTTTCGCTCAGGCGAAGCCGAACTCGTGCTCTTTGAGAATCTGTCTTTCGAGGTCGCGAAGGGAACGATGCTCGCCATCGTGGGGCAATCGGGTGCGGGAAAGAGCACTTTGTTGCACATCCTGGGGGCGCTGGATCGTCCTTCGGCGGGTGCGGTATATTGCGCGAACTTCTGCGTGAATTCGCTCTCCGAAAATGACGCCGCCGAGTTTCGTAACCGCGAGATCGGCTACGTGTGGCAGTTCCATTACCTGCTGCCGGAGTTCACCGCTTTGGAAAATGTCGCCATGCCCCTGTTAGCGCGCGGACAAGCGCTATCTGCAGCAGAACAGGAAGCTTCGCGGTGGCTACGCGAAGTGGGACTGGAAGCGCGCGGGCATCATCGTTCGGGCGAGCTTTCCGGCGGCGAGCAGCAAAGGTTGGCGCTGGCAAGGGCGCTCATCACCCGGCCGCAGTTGCTGCTGGCCGATGAGCCTACGGGCGACCTCGACGGGCGCACCGGCGAATTGGTTTTTGAACTGGTCGCACGATTGCACCGCGACCACCGATTGACCTCTGTGATCGCCACCCATAACTTGGCGTTCGCACGTCGGTGCCATAGGGTTTTGCGTTTGGTACAGGGCAAAATGGAGGAAGTGGCGCCCGAATCGCTTTCGGCGTAACGAAAGGCGCAGTCATCCTCAAAGAGAGATCGGGGGGCGGGAGGTTAAGCTGTAAGGGGTTTACTAGAAAGTAGATATCGCTTGGGAGATTGGGCGATATGAATGCATAATGAAGGTGGCAAGGTCAGGGTTTGGCGGAGGGCGGGCGCTCCGCGGGAACTCGGGGGAATGGGTATATGTTTGAACGCTACACGGAGAAAGCTAGGCGCGTTATCTTCTTTGCGCGGTACGAGGCCAGTCAGTTCGGATCTCCTTACATTGAGACCGAGCACCTCCTGCTCGGACTGCTGCGTGAAGACAAGGCCCTGACGAATCGCTTCCTGCGCTCTCATGCCTCGGTGGAATCGATCCGGAAACAGATCGAGGGGCACACCACCATCCGGGAAAAGGTTTCCACTTCGGTCGATCTTCCCCTGAGCAACGAATGCAAGCGTGTGCTGGCGTATGCCTCGGAAGAGGCGGAGCGGCTTTCGCACAAACATATTGGAACCGAGCACCTGCTGCTGGGATTGTTGCGCGAAGAAAAGTGTTTTGCGGCTGAGATTTTGCACGAGCGGGGATTGCGGCTTTCGACCATCCGCGAAGAACTGGCGCGTACCAGCCAAGAAAAAGCCGCGCCGCAACGCGGACAGCGCGAGTCTTCGTTACTGAGTGAGTTTTCCCGCGACCTGACGCAGTCGGCCATGGATAGCCAGCTCGATCCGCTGGTGGGCCGCGAGAACGAAGTGGAGCGGGTGGTGCAGATTCTGTGCCGCCGCACCAAGAATAATCCCGTGCTGATCGGCGAGCCGGGCGTAGGCAAGACCGCCATCGTGGAAGGCCTGGCGCAGCGCATCGCGGACGGCGAAGTTCCTTCCTTCCTCGCGGACAAACGCATTCTGGCGCTCGATCTTTCTCTGATCGTGGCCGGCACCAAGTATCGCGGACAGTTTGAAGAGCGGCTCAAGACCATCATGAAAGAGCTGATGGAGTCGCAGAATTCGATCATCTTCATTGACGAGTTGCACACCCTGGTGGGCGCGGGATCGGCGGAAGGCTCGCTCGACGCCGCCAACATCCTGAAGCCGGCCCTGTCGCGCGGCGAGATTCAGTGCATCGGCGCAACCACGCCCGCTGAATACCGCAAGTCGATAGAAAAAGACCGGTCGCTCGAACGCCGCTTTCAGGCGGTAAAAGTTCCGCCGCCGAACGAAGTTGACGCGGTCAAGATTCTTTTCGGAATCAAGGAACGCTACGAGAAATTCCACGCCGTCACCTACACCGACGATGCCATCAATTTTTCGGTGTCGCATTCCAATCGCTATATTCCCGACCGTTTTCTGCCGGACAAGGCCATCGACCTGATCGACGAGGCGGGAGCGCGTGTGAAACTGCGCCAGACCTCGCTGCCGGAAGAATTGACGGAAGTCCAGAAGCGGATCAAGTTCATCGTCCATCGCATGGAGAACGCTATCGCGAACCACGAGTTCGAGAAGGCGCGCTTCTACTCGGACGAAGAACGCAAGGAGCGCGAGAACCTGCGCGCCCTTCGCGAAAAATACCACCTCGATGAATCCTCCACCGGCGTAGTCGG
>JBEKFN010000369.1:0-4332 GCA_050013295.1 Terriglobales bacterium | reverse complement strand
TCCGGTTACCCCGGTCATTCAATTGATTCTTGGGCTGCGCGCCCGAATAAGGAGAGGCATGTCAACTGAACTACGAAATTTTCTAGCGATCCCCTACGACGAACTGGAAGAGATAAATCTGAATGCGAAGAAGCAGCGCCTTGACCGCGTTGCACCTCACAAAGTCCAGGAGGAGCGGCTGAAATACCTGACGGACGAGTCGCGCATCAAGGCCGTGACCGTGCTCTTCAGCGACCTGGAAGGCCGTCTGCACATGCTCGACTATGACAAGAAATTCCTGCTGAAGAGTCACGACAACCTGACCTTCGACGGTTCGTCGATTCGCGGCTTCACCGCGCAGCGGGAAAGCGATCTGCGTTTAGGCATTGATTGGGCTGCCTTTTACTGGGGGCCAGCCGATGTTTTCGGGCCGGGCAAAGTGCTCGTCTTTGGCGAGGTCATCGATAAGAACGGCGAGCCCTACACCGCCGACATCCGCAGCATGCTGAAGCTGTTTGGCAACCAATTGCACAAAAAGCACGGCTACACTCTCAACGCCGCCAATGAGATCGAGGGCTTCCTCTTCAGTGGACCGGACGCCGAGCGCACCTACCACGAGACCGGCAAGTTCGAATACGTGAACACGGGCGGCTACTATCATTCGCTGCCCGGCGATCCGCTGCGCACCTTCATTGATACGACCGCGGAAGTGCAGCGCGCGATGGGATTCCAGAACGAAAAAGATCACCCCGAAGTCGCGCCCTCGCAGTTCGAAATCAACTACGGCTACGCCGAAGCGGTGGCCGCCGCCGACCACATCCAGCTCTACAAGCTGATCTGCCGCCAAGTCGCGCGCAACATGGGCTTGACCGCCTGTTTCCTGCCCAAGCCGGTGGTGGGCGTCAACGGCAGCGGCATGCACACCAATGTCTCCATCAACCAGCACGACAAGAACCTTTTCTGGGATCCCAAGGGCGAAGAAAAGCTCAGCAAGCTAGGCTATGAATTTCTGGACCGCATTCTCACTCACGGCAACGACCTCTGCCTGGTCTTCAATTCCAGCGTCAACGCCTACCGCCGCCTCGATCCGCACTTCGAGGCGCCCAACCAACTGCGAGCGTCGGCCGTGGACCGGGGCGCCATGGTCCGCATCCCCATCGGCAACCACCGCAGCATGCGCCTGGAGGTGCGCGCCGTAGCTCCCGACGCCAATCCCTACCTGGTGATGTACTCCATTTTCAAGACCGGATTGGAAGGCGAGACGGCCAAGATCAAGAACCTCCGAGAGGCCGAACGCTACCTCCCCGACAACGTCTACACGGCGATCGATAACTTCCGCAAAGCCGAATGGACAACCAAACTTCTCGGGGAAGACGTGAAAGGCCGCTACGCCGACCTGAAGCAGGCATCGGCCGACCGCTGCCCGCGCCTGCTGGGCACAATTGTCAAGCCCGCCGAAGTGCAGTTCCACCACGAGGTGTACAACCAGTACTTGTGGAATGAGTTCTAGAAAAACGCTCGTGTGGGGACGGGGCTTTGCCCCGTCCTAGCCGAGCGCAGCTCGGTTCAAATCAAGCGCTTTCCCCTGTGTACCTCTGTGTCCCCTGTGGTAAAGAATTGTGCCGCGAAACTAAAGGGAACGCGACGCTAGCGCACAGCCACCGCAGTAGCCAGGTTGGCATTAAGGTAGCGGCTCATAGCCAAGTCGATAATGGCGCCGATCATCTCCGTGTAAGAGAGCCCCGATGCCTTAGCGGCCATGGCAAATTCCTGCCGGCTAGCCAGCCAAGGATTCGGATTCGCCTCAATGACATAGACGTCGCCATTGGGAGCCAGTCGCATGTCGATGCGTCCATAGTCGCGCAGCTTCAGCGCCCGGTACGTGGCCAAAGCCGTATCCGACAACCGCTTCACCGTATCTTCGTCCAGATTTTCCGCGATCTGCGATTTAGTCAACTTGTAGACTTCGGTATTCTTCTCGAACTTCACATCGTAGCTGGCGATTTTCGGCGTGCCTTCAGGCAAGCGTGACAGATCGAGCTCGATCAGCGGCAAAACCTGCGCCCGTTCGTAGCTGCCCAGAATTCCGGCGTAAATCTCGCGCCCCTCTATGTATTCCTCAATCAGCGCCGGAGAGTCGAATTCATCCTGGATATACTCGACGCGCTCCATCATCTCCTTGACGTTTTTCACCACGGCGCCGGCATCGATGCCGATCGATCCATCCTCCCAAGACGGTTTAACGATGAGCGGAAAAGAAATGTCGTGGGCATGTTCGATCCGTCCGCGATAGGCCGTAGCAAAGAATGGAGTCTTGATGCCATGAAACGCGAAGATCTTTTTCGCAATCGCTTTGTCCTGGGCAAGAATGATGGCATGGGGACCGGCCCCGGTGTAGCGCAATCCCAGCAGGTCGACATAGGCGACCACGTTCATTTCCTTGGTGTCATCGCCGTCGAAAGACTCGGTCAGGTTAAAAATGAGGTCGGCATCCGAACGCGAGAGCGAGTGCAAAGACTGCGGGCGCCCGTCCAGCTCGAAATACGAGGGCTCATGCCCCAGCTTCTGTAGCGCTTCAAAGATTTCCTCGCGATCGGTCTTCTCTTTTTTCACCGCCTTTACTTTCTTGCGAGGCTTGCGCACGGCTGCTGCCGCCGTCTCTTCCTTAGCCGCCCCCGCGACCGGATCTTCATTCCACACGTCATACAGCAGCGCGATTTTCAATTTTGCCCCGATCATTATGTCTCCTCGGAAAGCAGTAGCCAGCAGCCAGTAGCCAGCAGCTTCTTCTACGGCTGAATAAACTTTCCTTTCGTCACATAAGTCATCACCAGCGCCGTGACATAGGCCGTGACTTCCGCCAGATGTTCCGCGCTGCGTGTCTTGTCGGCGCGCAGGTCGAGTTCGCCCGCGCGTTTTTCAATCGTGTCCATCAAAGTCTTAATCAGCGGACGCTGCGCCCCCGTCCACTGCGCAACCTTGTCGATCACCGCTTTGCGGTGCTGATGCAGAAACTCGTGCGCCGGAAGCGCCGTCTTCCGCCGCTTGGATACGGGAAAGATGTCCCGCAAATCGGTATCCGGAGTAAGCTCGGTGACCGCAACTTCTTCCCGCGTAGCCTGGTGTCCATCCCGTCGATAGAACTCCGCCACCGTAGCGTCCATCTCATCGACCGTGAGATCGGTCTGTCCGCGCCGCCTCGGAGGCTCGCTCTTCCCCAACTTGCGCGCCAGCCGGTTCAGATAAAGCAGCTTCGCCATAGCGCCCCAGCCGCGATAGCGCTTCCGCCAGTTCGAGCGAGGAGTAAGCCAAACCGCAAACGTCTCGGCAAAATCTTCATCCGGATGCTTCTGCGCATACCATCCCGGCAAATGCCGAACATAGTCGCGAGAAAAAGGAGCGGGCCGGTAATTGTCGTGATAGGGCCGGCGAAACGGCCCAAAGATCTGCTTCCACTCCGGCTTATTGTGCAGCTTGTAAGCATAGGTGAAAGCGTGTCCCGCCTCATGCCGCAGATACATCATGATTTCCCGAGCATCTTCGAGATCATGAGTCTCTTTCTCCAACTGCGCCAAAGCCGCATGAGCCAGGTAAAACGGAATCCCAATAATCGGCTCGCCCGAAGGGCATCCCCACTCGTCAGTCAAGTAACAGACCGGACGAAATTTAGTCAGCCCCTTGGCGTCCAGTTCGCGATAAAGCTGTTCAACAAAGCGCTCCACCGGAGACCCGGCAAGCGTAAGCCCCAGCTCACGAATCGGCCGGCTCAGAAGTTCCTGGTACGCGGGTTCAGGTTTCGCGTTTACGATGTCATGCACAAACGCACGCTCACAAACAGTCTGCAACCGCGCGGGCACACACGGAGAGAGGCAGTGTCACTATCGTTAACAGTAATGGAAAGCGGGATGATTTGGGAGTGACTGCGGTAATGCGGCCCACGTAGGGACGGACGCATTCGTCCGTCCGACCGGGCGCAGCCCGGCAGCTCTCTGACGATCTCATCAAACACTTTGACTCGCAGATGCTGGGAAGGGCACGGCTTTGCAACTAGCGGAAAAATTCGGCGTTGCACTTGATTTTGGGTGGTGCAGCGGTTCACCGCTGCGATAAGTGCATCGTTTTTCAACGTCGGCTTTAGCCGCTGAGGGCACGGTTCTCAGCCAGAGAGGACTTTTTCCGCAGCCTGCCAGTGCGCTCAGGGGGCTGGCCCACCCAACCCATCCTAACTCCGGAGGGTGCCCCTCGATAAGAGAGAAGGCTCTGTCAAGGGCAAACTTGTCCTGGGCAGTGCCGAGGCACCGCTTTTTCGCCAGAGAGGTTGAGGACCAAGACTCTGGAAATCTCACGCTGAAT
>JBEKFN010000368.1:0-4343 GCA_050013295.1 Terriglobales bacterium | reverse complement strand
GAGGTCGACCCGTCCGGCAATCCCAGTCGCGTTTACGCTGCCGCCCCCGGTCTCGACCTTGGCGGACTGCAAGTTCCGCGGCACATTGATGACAAACTCATCGGCGCACTTGGAATCCCGCCTGCTCGACTCCGCCACGATCCACGCGGTGTCTCCCTTCACAGACGGGTTGACTCTGTAAGACTCAAATTCGCGGCGGGCCTTTTCTTCTGAAGATGTATAGGCCCGACGATGAATGACGTATGTGATCCCCGCGTGCGATCCACCCTGAACCCGTACCGAACCGGCGGCTAGCTTCACCCGCAGATTCTTCGCCGCACCCAGGTCTCCAGCCATTTCCTGGACCCAGTTGCTGCCTTCGCGATATACCCGAGTTTCCTGGCACAAAGCCAGAGATGCCAGCGCTGCCACCAACACTGCGACGCCGGCAAATTTTATAGCGTGCTTCAATGAATGTCCTCCTCACTTAGTAAGTCGTTAGTCGGTAGTCGCCAGTCGTTCGGGATTCATCGTGGGGCGTAGGTCTTTGCTAACGACCAACGACTAGCGACCAACGACTGCTTCGCTAACGACCAGCGACCGACGACTAACGACCGTCTTAATCCATCTCCGGCATCTGCGCCAGCATCGTACGAGCCTGCGAACGAATTGAGACGTTCTGATCCGTCTGCGACAACCGGGTCAGCACCGATCGCACATTGCTGTCCGTTTTCATCGGCTCCACCAGTCGCAAGGCCTGCATCCGAACACCGGAGTTCGTGTCGCTGATCAGCGCCCGCAAAACTTCATTCTTTACTCGCCCATCCTGCCGCACGAAGCCACTCAGCCCATCCAGCGCCTTCAAACGCACACCCGGATTCGAATCGTTCTGCAACGCATACATCAGCGCTTCCCGCACCCGCGAATCGTCGGACGCCTGGGTCAGCACATCCACCGAGTCCATGCGCACTCCCGAGTTGTAGTTGTTGCGCGCCGCAAACAACAGCAATTGCTGGATGCGCTGGTCGTTCAAAGAGCCTTGCGCTTCCTGGGTCAAAACCGTGTCGTACTTGATGTTCACCTGATTCGATCCCGGCTCCTGCGTCACCGACCGGATGCCCGCAATGGCAGACGACTCCAGCGGCTGATTGAGCGACGGATTGCCCGATCCGAGCGAGCCCGTTACCACGCCTTCCCCGCCACGCGCGGAGAAAAAGTTATAAGTCGCGCCCATGCCTCCGCCAAATCCGACGATGAAAATCAGTGCCGCCAGTGCCGGCGACATACGAATCTGGCGCAGCCACGTCGCGGGCTCGAGGATCAGCCGATGCCAGAGCCCTCCCTGTTGCGTCGTTTCCAGCGCTTCCTGCAGGCGCATCCGCGATGCCGCCAGCAGGTTCGGAGTGGGCTCCTCCACCGGCATTTCTGAAAGCGTCGCGTGGAACTTGCGCGCCGCCTTCAACTCGATGGCGCATTCCGGACACCTCCCCAGGTGCTGCTCTATCTCGTAGCGAGCGTCGTCCTCGAGCTCGTTGTACACGTAGAACAGAATGTTTTGCCGCACCCAATCACATTTCATTTTCGTATCCCTTCGCGAGAGGTTGTAAGCGGCTGATTCCTTACCGCCGCTGTTATAGCTTCGAGCCACGAGCTTCGAGTTTCGAGCAAACCGGCTGCTCGCGGCTCGTAGCTCGCGGCTCGTAGCTCCCGCTCATCGCATCTCCGCCAGCGCGACGCGCAACTTTTGCGTCGCGCGAAACAACGTATTCTTCGCCGTTTCTTCGGTCGTATTCAGCATCTCGCCCACCGTGCGCAATTTCAGCCCGTGATAGTGCTTCAACTCGAAAACCATCCGCTCGCGGGGGGTTAGTCCCGATAAGGCCGCTCCGATCTTCCGCCCCAGTTCCCGCCGCATCAGATCGCGTTCCGGATTCGCTCCCGAGCGCGCATCCGCAAACTGCTCCAGCCGGCTGTATTCTTCGCCCGACGCGTCCACCGCCACCGGACCATCTTCCTTGCGCACATTCCGTTTCCGCAGATGATCCAGGCAAAGATTGGTGACGATGCGGTAGATCCAGGTGTAGAACGAACACTCAAAGCGGAAACTGCCGAGATTTTTGTAGGCCTTGAGGAAGGCCTCCTGATAAACGTCCTGGGCGTCGGACTCCGATCCGGTCAGGTGCAGCGCCAGCCGCAGAACCGACTGATCGTAGTGGCGCACCAAGACCTCGAAGGCCGCACGGTTGCCCTGCTGCGCCTCCCGGATCAGACTCGTGTCGTCAATGCGGTTGCCCTGCGCTGCCAAGGAGCCCCTCACATCCCTATACGACGTGGGGTTCTGGTTGCCGCCGCCCTGTGCCGCCCGCCTCGAACGGGAAATCTCGCCAACCGGAATTGCAACTGCGTAAGAATCGGCCGGCATGGTCTGTCTCTGTCCCCTATAAGTGGTCCCAATCCTTTGTTCTTGCCTTGCACAGAAATAGACGGGGTAGCAGCCCGAACGTTAGCAGATTATAAGGAGTTGGCCCTTGGTTTGCTTGACAGTTGAAAACAGCGGGAAGAACAGCGCCTGTCAGGGTTCATCAAACCTCAGCCGCATTTCGTTTGTAGCCTTAAACCCAAGCTTTTCATACAAGGGCCGACCCTCGTCGCTAGCGTGCAGATTGACAGAGCGCAAGCCCTGCTCCTTCGCCCAGGCCAGGATGGTCAGCATGATTTGCCGCGCAATTCCTCGCTTCCGGAACTCCGGCTCCGTGTACACATTCAGGATCACCGCGCGCTCGGTGCATGGGTCTTTGGGATTCGCCGGCCACGGACACAGCACCACTCCACCGCCGCCGACGACACGGCCCGTGGTGTCGAGCGCCAGCCAGTGGTGGTACGAACCCTCGGCCAGAGCCCGCGCCAGCCACGGACTTGCCACTTCTGCCATCCGATCGAGTTCTTCGACAGTGCCTTCCCCCATGTCGCGAAACATCGACCGCCGCTGATGAAGAATGATCACGGATTCGGCCGGCGTTGCTTCTCGAATTGTGATTTCAGCTTGTGTCATTGTCGCGTCGTGTCTCTCCGCCTCTAAACCAGGCTCCCAAAATGTACAATAAAACACAGCCGAGGCTAGCTGGATTTCATGTTTGAGGTTACCGTCGAAGACACATTCGCGGCAGGGCACTACCTGCGCAACTACAAGGGCAAGTGCGAGAACCCGCACGGCCACAATTACAAGATTCGTGTGACCCTCGCGGGCGCCGAGCTCGACAAGGCCGGCCTGCTGCTCGATTTCAAAGATTTGAAAGACGTGATGAAGCACGCCATTGACCGTCTCGACCACCAGATGATCAACGAGATCGAGCCCTTCACCGTCCTCAACCCCTCCGCCGAGAATCTCGCGAAGTATTTCTACGACGAAACCAACACTCGCCTAAGCAGCGTAACCAACGGCCGGGTGAGAGTGAAGGACGTCACCGTGTTTGAGACCGATACGACCACGGCGCGATACAGCGAGTGAAAAGAATTGAATCATTGAATCATTTAGTCATTTAGCCATTGAAATTCAAAGGCATAACCTTTCAATGATTCAATGACTAAATGATTCAATGACCCGATGCAGGTAACCGAGATCTACAAATCGCTCCAGGGTGAATCGACGCATGCTGGCCAGCCCTGCGTCTTTGTGCGCTTGGCCGGATGCAACCTGCGCTGCTCCTGGTGCGATAGCGAATTCAGTTTTTACGGCGGGCGCAAGATGACGCTGCAGGAAGTGCTCAGCGAAGTTGCTCGTCTAAGTCCGGCCGGCGGGCTGGTCGAGATCACCGGCGGCGAACCCATGTTGCAGGAACGCGAAGTAATCCCACTGATGGAGCAACTTCTGGACGCTGACTATCAGGTGCTGCTCGAAACCAGCGGCGAACGCCCACTGGCGCGGGTCCCGAAGCAAGTCGTCAAGATCGTCGACGTAAAGTGTCCGCACTCTGGCGAACCCGACACTTTCGCGATCGAGAATCTGAAGGCGCTCCAGCCTCACGATGAAATTAAGTTTGTCCTGACCGACCGCGCGGACTACGAATTTGCCCGCGACTTCGTCCTGAATCACGGGATGGCCGAGCGCGTTCACGCCATTTTATTTTCTCCCGCGTTTGAGAAGGACGCCTCCGGCGCGCGAGACACTTCGCACTGCCTGCTTGATCCGCAAGAACTGGCGCAATGGATCCTCGCCGACGACGTTCCCGTGCGGCTCAGCCTGCAAATCCACAAGCTGATCTGGGATCCCGCCGCCAAGGGCGTTTAGCTACCCTTGGATTTTGTCATCCCGAGCGCAGCGAGGGACCCCTACTCGCCCGAAAATGTGTGCCGGGAGTAGGGGT
>JBEKFN010000367.1:0-4369 GCA_050013295.1 Terriglobales bacterium | reverse complement strand
GTGCTCCACACCGCTGTGCCGATGCCGATGACCATCATGTTCACCGCGAACGTGGAGAGCAGGCTCATCAACATGGAGCGGCCCACCACCCAGTGCACCGCCATCCAGTAGACAACAAGTCCCAGCAGCAATCCGACCCCGATCGTGGGCAGCAACAACAAATAAGCGTTGATCCCCGTGGCGGCGAACAGCAGATACATGCAGAACATGCCCAGCGCGATCATCGAGCCGTGAGTAAGGTTGATGACGTCCATCACTCCCCAAATCAGACTCAAGCCCATCGCCGCGAGTCCGTACACTGCTCCGACGAGCAGGCCGTCGATCATGGAAGCTAGGATGCCCGACATGTTTCACCCTCCGCGTTCCTGCTAGTGTGGGGACGGGCGTCCTCGCCCGTCCAAGCCGAGCGCACCGGGGCCCCCGTCAAGCCCGGTTTTGGCTTGACGGGGTGGAGCAGCTCGGCAGCGCCTGCCTGCAACCACAGCAACTCTGAATTCGCTATTATGCCTGCCCTCACCACCCCAGAGTTGGGAAAATCGGGCGCACTGGTTCAAAACCACGTTTCAGATCACCCGATGGCCCGATCACACGATGACCCGATCTTCTTCAGTGGATCGGATACATCAAGCCGGCGCTCTTGCCTGCCAGTGGCCACACAACTTCTTTTACCAGTTTGCCGGCCTTGTCCTTCTGCCATTGCGCCAGAACCATGGAATGGCCCACCTGCAAGCCGTGTTCGTTGGCGGCGGTTGAGAACTTGGTCCGCCCGTAGAAAGTAGTGACATCGGTGGCGTTCAGCGCCTGCGCCACCTTTGCCGAGTCGATCCCGCCCGCCTGTTCGATGGCGCGCTGCAGGATCAGCCCGCACCCGTAGCCACCAGCGGACTCGTAGCTGGGCGGCGCATTGTATTTCGCGGTATACGTCTTGGCGAAATCGGCGCCGCTCGGCCCGTACTCCGCCTTAAACGCCGACTGCGGTTCCCACTGCGACGGTACCATCACGCCCAAAGCCGCATCGCCCAGTTCAACCCACTGCGGACTGTCTGGCGCCACCAGCAACGTCAGCATCTTGAGAGGAACTTTGTGGCCGTAGAGCTGCCGGGCCAGCGTCGAACCATCGGCATAGTGGCCGCCGCCCAGAAGCACGGTCGCCTTGGACGCAATCACCTTGTCGATAATCGCGCTGAAGTCGGTGGTGTTGGGAGCATAGGCTTCGGTGAACACTACATTGAACCCGAGCTGCTGCGCATAGGCCTTGGCTGGGGTCACCACTGCTACCGAGAACGAGGAGTCCTCGTAGACGAAGGCGACCGTAGCTTTCGCGTCCTTGGTCTTCAGGGCGTCGAGGGCCACCTTCAGATATTCGGGAGCGGGCGCGAACATCTGGAACAAGTCCTGGTTGCCCAGAGTGTAGGTTTTTGGTTCGGCCGCGCCGGTAGTCAGCATGATCTTGCCGTCCTGCTCTGTCACTACGGCTGCGGTGGCGGTAAGCGGGGAAGAGTAGGGACTGAACAGGAAGTCCGCCTTGTCTTCCAAGATCATGCGGCTGTAGAGCTGCTGCACGCGCTTGGAGTTGGATTCGTCGTCGTAGCTGGCGAACTGTACCTTATAACTCTTGCCGCCGGCCTTGATGCCGCCGGCAGCGTTGACTTGGTCGCGCCACAGTTCAAACCCGCGGTATTGCTCCAGGGAATCGACGTTCAGCGCGCCGGTCTTGGAAACGGTGAATCCGATGGTGATCGGTTGTTGAGCGAATCCCGGGACAACCAAAAGAACCAGAACAACTGCGAGTAGAGTCAGTTGCTTCATAATCCACCTCGTCGCGAAGACATTATCAAAGCGCATCGCTGATGAGAACAGAAAAAAAGATCGCTTCATGTCAAGCTCCTTTGTGTGGGGGGCTGCGCGGTCGCTACCGAACAGCTGCCGATGTTCCTGTGAAGCGGATTCACACTGCCGCGTTCGACGGCCCCCGCCAAGTATAACTACACCGGGACGAGCGCCTTCTTTGGTGATCCGAGTCACAGTTCTGCGTGATCGACACCTCATCGGTGTCGCCGCCCGGGACAGCCGATTGCGACAGCCTACCTGGGACAGCCTATTGGGACACTCAATGAGGACTGCACCACTAATTCGCGTTTCTTGCGAATGAGTGCGCGGCTCGTGCCGGGCGAGCCGCGGGCTGCGCGTCCATCCTAACCTCTCGGAGGGTAACCCGTCCAAGCTTTCTACTTAGGAGGGCGCAGCAAAACGCATTCACCATGGCAAAATCGAAAGCGCTTCGTTTTTTCGCGTTGCAACGATGCCCACGAGAATCCAGCCCCGGAGGGGCGTCCGAGCTTAGCCCAGCGCTTCACAGCTTGCAGAAAAACTCGGACTCGGACGAGTTTTGGGAAGGGCACGACTTCACAGGCTGCGGAAAAACTCTGGTTCTTGACTTTGCTTTGAAGGGGCGCGGCTTCAGCCGCGCCGTAAGTGTCGCAAAATCAATGGCGGCTTTAGCCGCTGAGGGCAGCCGCGACCCGCAATGCGACTTTTTCCGCAGCCTCTTCAGTCGTGCCGTTAAGTCGTTGAAAATGTGTCCGCGCTTTAGCGCCTGACGTGTGCTTCTTGCGCACTCAGCGCTGGGAAAAGTGGAAGAAGTTAATCAAATCCCGGAGGGACGACCGAGACGCACACACATCAACGCTGCGACAATTGTCCTGTCTTCAGCATCGGCTTCCTAGCCGCTGCGGTCACACTTTCTGCCTGGTGCTGACCGCTAAGAATTTGTCGGAATCGACCGAGTAAAAACCCCGCCAGCCGGGTTATCATCCGGGGCAACGAAAACCTCACTCTCTGAGGTCCGCAATGATCAAGCTTCGCATCCTACTGTTCGCAATCGCGGTATTGGCCATGGGAGGCATTCTAATAAGCCTCAACGGCTGCGGCGGTAGCAGCGGTTCGCCGACTCCACCGTCATCGGGAAAAATCAAGCATGTGGTGGTGATTTTCCAGGAGAACCGCACTCCCGATAATCTCTTCCAGGACCAAACGCTGATCACTCGCGGCGCGGACATCGCCCAACAAGGAACCGACTCGCACGGCAATACGATCACACTGAAGGAAGTAGGTCTCGCCGTGGACTACGACCCCGGCCACGGGCACAATGCATTCCTCGACATGTGCCAACTGAATTCGGCCGGGCAATGTCAAATGAATGGTGCGGACCTGGTTCCGATTACATGCAATAAGGGCGCAACCGACTGCCCTGCGCCCGACCTGGCGTTTGGCTATGTGAACCCGTCGGATGTGCAACCCTACTTCCAGATGGCCGAGCAGTACACCTTCGCCGACCACATGTTCCAGACCAACCAAGGCCCCAGCATGCCGGCGCATCAGTTCATCATTTCCGGGACATCGGCTCCATCGGTTGGAAGCAACCTGTTCGCGGCGGAGAATCCGAAAACCAGCGGCGCGCCCGACGCCGGGTGCGACGCGCCCGCAGGATCCACGGTTGCGCTGATCGATCCCACCGGCAACGAAACTTCCAACGCCCCAATTTTTCCCTGTTTTGAGCATCCAACGCTGACCGACCTGCTGGAGGCGAAAGGCAATACCTGGCGCTATTACGCGCCCTCGGGCTACGTGGGCGGCTCGGCCCCCGCGCTCTGGAACGGCCCGGAAGCGATCCAGCATATCTGCGGTTCGCTCACGGGACCCAATAACAGCTGCGGTGGAGAGGATTGGACCAACCATGTGGTCCTCGATCAGACGCAAATACTCAAAGACATTCCCAATAACCAGTTGCAGGACGTGAGTTGGGTGATTCCGAGCGGCCAGGCGTCGGACCATGCGGGGAGCACCGTCGGCACGTTGGGGCCATCGTGGGTGGCCTCGATCGTGAACGCGATCGGCAACAGTTCCTATTGGGCGAACACGGTGATCTTCATCACCTGGGACGACTGGGGAGGCTGGTACGATCACGTTCCCCCGAAGCAGGTACTGGTAGGGACGAATTGCGCGCAGTGGGGATGCGGCTACGTTTACGGCTTCCGCGTCCCGCTGATTGTGGTCTCGCCTTACGCCAAAGCGCACTACATTTCGACCACGCCATACAATCATGACTTCGGCAGCATATTGAAATTCATTGAAACCACCTTCAGACTGCCTTCGCTCGGCTACGCGGATGCGGCGGCGGATGACTTCTCCGATTGCTTCGACTTCAATCAGACCCCGCTGCAGTTTCAGACGATCCCGTCAGCGCAGAACGCGCAATACTTTCTGAATGACAAAACGCCACCAACCAACCCGGACGACGATTGAACTCCGGGCGCTCCGACGGAATTGAGCTAAGCGGCGGGAATGCTGCGATTCGATTCCAGCCCTG
>JBEKFN010000366.1:0-4393 GCA_050013295.1 Terriglobales bacterium | reverse complement strand
AGGTTCACATCCGCCAGATCGAACGGGATGTGCTGCGCCGCTTCCTTCTGGATGGTCTCGGCCAGTTCCTGATCGCTCATCGAGGGCAGCGAGATTTTCTTCACGATCACCGAGTGTCCGCTCACCGCCGTGGCCACCGCCTTCGACTTGATCTCAGTGTCCATGAACAGCTTGGAGATCGAGCTCGAAACCTGACCCGAGTCCACGATCATGGAATCGACCACGAGGTCGGACGCGATCGGCTCCAGTCCGAGGTGTGCCACTTCGATTCCCGTGCGTGTCTTCCTGAGCTCGACGGCCTTGATGCTCGAAGAGCCCACATCCAGACCCACTATCGTCTTCGATCCTCTTCCAAACATGTGCCCGCCTTTATTTACCGAGTTCGTTTACGGAGTTCCGGCAGCTTTCACGGCTGCCTTGATTTTCTTTTTGCCCCGCGGTTCCATTTCCATCGACTTCTCTTCCATCCACTGATCAAGCTTCGATTTTTTGAAGCGCCAGCGGTTGCCCAACTTGAACGCCGGAAGCTTTTGCTCGTTCACGTACTTGTAAAGCGTGTCCGGACTCACTCCCAGATACTGCGATGCTTGGCGAATGTTCATCACTTCTCGCGAGTCGGCCATTAACGTTTCCATGCGCGTTCGAGTGTATTTTGGTGTGCTGAGCATATCTCAACCGGAAGCGCGGGCTGCTCAACCTGAATCTCCCGGTTTCTTTGGGTTTTATGGGGGTTTTCTGGAATTCACAAAAACTGGACTTACACTTGTCGTCTACTGATAGCGTCGTCACGTACTGACACCACTATATGCAGTAGCCTCTATGCAAATTGGAGACCCGTCACACGAGTTAAAGTAACCAAGGTACTAGAGACGGTACGGAAGTACTTGGACAGGCGCGCAAACCGCTGAAAATGCGGCAACTCGATGCCCTTGCAACGCGAACATTTCTGCGATTTTCGCTCGCTTTTAAGCTTGACTTTCGAGCATCCCGCCGTGCTCCGATCCTCGCGCCATTTCTCGCACATCGCTCGCGCGACGTGAGCCCCGTCACTTATTGTTCGGACAGGTTCCTGTAGGCTGATCTGTTTTCGAATCTCGGAAGAAGGATCTCCATGAAACTGCTCGTGATTGGTTCCGGCATGATGGGTTCAGCGGCGGCCTACGATATGGCGCGCCAAGGCCACGTCGACTCCGTCACTCTCGCCGACAACGACTTCAAGCGCGCCAAAGAGGCCGCTGCCCGCGTTAACCGCATCGCGGGCAACAAGAAAGTCCGCGCCGTCGCGCTTGACGCCGCCAAAGAAAAAGAAGCCGCTCGCCTGATGAAGGGCCACGATGGCGCGCTCTCCGCCGTTCCCTACCGTCTGAACCTCGGACTGGCAAAGGCCGCCATCCGCGCGGGTTGCCATTTCGCCGATCTCGGCGGCAACAACACCGTCGTGCGCCAGGAGCTGGCGCTCGCCAAGCAGGCCGAGAAACGCGGCATTGGCCTCGCTCCCGATTGCGGTCTCTCGCCCGGCATGGCATCGATTCTCGGTGGCGAACTGGTTCGCCGCCTGGGTGGTCGCGCCGACGCGCTCAAGCTCTACGTCGGAGGTCTGCCGGAAAAACCCATGCCTCCGTTTCATTACCAACTCGTGTTTTCCGTCGAAGGACTGATCAACGAATTCGTAGAACCAGCGCGCATTCTGCGCCACGGCAAGATCACCACCATCGAGGCGCTCACCGAGCCCGAGCCATTTCACATGGACGGCTTCGCGCCGCTCGTGGCCTTTCAAACCTCCGGTGGAACTTCTACTTTGCCCGAGACCTTCGCCGGCAAAGTCGGCGAGTGCTTCGAGAAAACTTTGCGCTATCCCGATCACTACGATCTGCTCTGCGGATTGAAGGAACTGGGCCTGTTTTCGAACGAGAAGATGCTTATCGGCGACGTGGAAGTAGCGCCGCGCGCGCTCCTGGCAAAAGTGTTCGAGAGTAAATTCGCCGGCGACGGCCCCGACGTCTGCATCATGCGCCTAGAGGCCCACGAATCCGTCAAAGCTCCCGGAGTCCGCGGCCTGCTCGGAGGAAAGCTCAAAGGCCGAGTAGCGACCTTTACCATGGTCGACCGGTACGATCCCAAGAGCGACATGAGCTCCATGATGCGCACCACCGCCTTCCCCGCCTCCATCGTCCTGCAGATGATGTGCATGGGTGCGGTGAGCAAGCGCGGCGCAGTCTTGCAGGAACGAGACATCCCCGCCGACTCTTTTCTCGAAGAAATCGCCCGCCGGGGAATCAAGATCGAGTACAGAGTCGAATAACGAGCAGCGATCCGCGCCACTGCTCTCCGAATCGCAGGGAATTTCACCCACCTTTGTGCGGCGAGATCACCCAGTCGTGCTCTTGGCGGGAACCCGCCATTTTCTTTGGCGGGGACAGCCTGGCGGGAACAGCCACAGGTTCGAGACCCCTTTATTCTCTAGTAAATGCAACAAAGAACCGCTACCTGCCTTGCAGCCTGTAATCACGCCTTCGGGTAACATTTTTGAGCCCTGGAATCACCGGCCTCGTTCGGGCACACTTTGGCATGCCGCTTGCTGATTGCATGGGTGAGTGGGGCATCTCGGCATTAGGGAGAAGAAGCCATGTGGATGAGGTCATGCGCGATATGTAAAGCACTCATGATAAAGCTCCGCTTGCACGATTCTGTCCGCTGCCGCTGTGGGTGGGAGTGGGAGTGGTAGGGGCCATCCAAATGGAAACGCAAGGAGACAAGACGCAGAGATTTCACGGGATGAAGGGGAACTGCCATATGGCTCGAGTAATCAATTTCTATATCCCGGAGAACTTCCGCAGAAAAGCGACGACGGTTCCGCAGTCAAAACCCGGAAAACTGATCAGGTTTTATCCAGCGAAGAAATCAGCTTAGCTTCGAGGTTGCCCGCTCGCTCGTCCCTACTCACGTTTCTCTTCCCCCACCACCGTCATCTTCGTATCCGTCCGGAATTTCCTGTAATCGTGGAAAGTCAGTTCGATATCTTCGTCGTAGGCCTTGAATAGTGCAACCCGCGCGTCGAGGTGAATCTCCACCTGTTTGGGCAGCCAAACCTCATCGTTCACCCTGATCTGCTCAAAGAGAATGTGCGTGCCTTTGTGGACTCTTGCGAGCACGAAGCCAAACGAAATCGTATCGATGGCAGTGATGTCGAGCTTCACCCATTGGGCGTCGGTCTTGTCGATCCAGACGCGTCCTTTGAACTTGCTGAGCATCCGGGCGTCGCGGCTCTTGGGTTCGTAGCCGGGACGAGGCTCGCCCTGCAGCACCCAGGCATCGCGCCCGTCGAGCGCTTCGGAGCCGAGCAGCCGGAAGTTGAACGCATCGGCAATTTCAAGCACAAACTTGCGATCCTCTTCGCGGGCTTTTTCTTCCTTCTTCAGCCGTTTGCGGCGGTAGTCTTCGGATTCGTTCTTGCGTTTGTCGATGATCTTCTGAATCTTGTCGTCTTCTTTTTTCGCCTCGCCGGCCGACAGCGTTTTGTCGTCCTTGGCGGTCAAGCGCGCGACTGGCTCTCCATAAATCTCGAGAATCTCCCAGGTCCGGGAGTCGATCTTCTTTACCCCGTCAGGTTCCCCGCCACGCCCGTTGAGTTTGTGCCGCTCCTCGCGTTCGATGTAGGTGTAGTCGCGCAGGCGCTTTTCGTTTTCCAGGTCTTTCTCTTCGGCGCGCCGCAAGAGATCTCGAATCTGCTCCGGCGGCACGACCCCCGTGGCATCGGGCTTCAGATCAATCGCATTTACATCAATGGCTTTTACCTCAATGGCTTCTACCTCAGTGGCTTTTACCTCAATGGGCCGCGACACAGGCGCCGCTTGCGCTGCAGTGAGAGTCGAAGTCGAATCCTGACCGAATACACAGCCCGCCAGCAGAACCATCGCGAAGATGAGCCCGAAACAATAACGCATGACAGACATGCGACCCCACCAGCACTTCCGCACCAAGTGGTTAAACTTTTTTCACCGCCCGCTCCAAACACTCCGCCCGGAACAACCGCCCATCCACCCGATGCAGCCGCTTCGCCTGCGTGGGAGTGATCAGCCGATAGTGA
This sequence comes from Terriglobales bacterium, assembly GCA_050013295.1. Lineage (GTDB taxonomy): Bacteria > Acidobacteriota > Terriglobia > Terriglobales > Acidobacteriaceae > Acidiflorens. The sequence continues at coordinate 306 of JBEKFN010000366.1, read as the reverse complement.
AAAATCGTCAGCAGATACTCCGCCACAAACCATACCGGCTTCTCCGAACTCATCCAGTTCAGAGGATCGAAGCGCTTCATCTGGACGGGCCGCGAGAAGGTCCGCAACGTGCGCTCCCCGCGCAGATTGAAATAAAGATTGAAGTAACTCAGAGCCAGCTCGCGCAGCGAGCGGTACACCGGCTCGCGATACCGGCATCCCGTGAAGTTCGACTTTGCCACCGCTCCCCAATGCCCGTCCACCTTGTATATCGCAAGCACGTGGTCGGTATCGTGCTCGGCCTCCAGATCAAGAAGCAGCGGAGGA
>JBEKFN010000365.1:0-4410 GCA_050013295.1 Terriglobales bacterium | reverse complement strand
TTTACTGCCGCATTTACGAGGACAACTTTCTGGAGCGCCTGGACGACCTCGAGGAAGGCATCGCGCTGGTAAAGGGCCAGGGCCTGCGTGCCTACGTGACGTCGTATGCGGCGCCGCGAAATGACGTGCTGCCCAAGGTGCAGAAAGCGCTGGAGACCGCAGCCGCGGCCGGCGCGGATGCGGTCGAGGTCCATAACCTCGGCGTGCTGCGCATGGTGCATGAGCAGTTTCCCGGCATGCCGGCGCACATAGGGGGATTTGCCAATGTGTACACCGATGCGGGAGCCGAGGTGTTGAAGGAGTACGGTGCGGTGCGCTTTACTCCGAACTATGAGATCAGCCTCGACGAAGTGGGAGCGATAACGAGCGGCGTGGGTATGCCGGCGGAGTTGGTGGTTCATGGCAAAATGCCGCTGGGCGTTTCCGATTACTGCTTCCTACTGGAATATGAGCAGAAGTGGCCGGAGAAATGCCCGACGTTATGCCAGAAAAACTTGTTCCTCAAACAGGGCGACTGGGCGATGCGGACGGTGGGAAAGGGCGTGCTAAGCGGCAAGGACGTGTGCATGCTCGAGCATTTGCCGGCACTTATCGCGGCCGGACACAATGTGTTCCGGATCGAGGCAGCCTATGAGACGCCTGCGTACCGTCTGAATATTGCCAGGATCTATCGGGCAGCGCTGGAGCGGGCCGCGGCCGGCGATCGGACGGAGGACGAGTCCGCGTGGAATACGATTCGCGAGCATACGGCTGTAGGTTTGTGCAATGGTTTTTATTTCGGACGCACCGGCGCCGAGTATGTCGGCAAACGCCCGCAACCGGCTGTGGCCTGCTGAGTGATTTATTTTTTTGCGTTTTTCGAGGTGAGCGATGGTTGAGCTATTAGCGCCTGCAGGAAATTTGGAAATGGTAAAGGCGGCCGTGGAAAACGGCGCCAACGCGATCTATGTGGGAGCACGCGGCTGGAGCCGGCGGCGTGACGCCTATGAACTCTCCGACGAGAAATTGCATGAAGCTATAGCGATCGCGCACGGCGGGGGAGCCAAAATCCGCGTTGCCATCAACACGAACATGCAGTCGAGCGAAATCCCTTCGTTGCTAAAGAAGATGGAGAAGTTCGTCGGTTGGGGCATCGACGGAGCGATCATGACCGACATGGGCGCGATCGCACAGGTGCACCGCTGTTTCCCCGCTCTCGTTCTGCACGCCAGCATCGGCGCCAACATCCTGAACAACGAAGATGTGAAGTTCTATCGCTCGATCGGGGTCTCGCAAGTGGTGGCCGACACCAAGCTCACGCTGCGGGAACTGGCTTCGCGCGAGGCGGACATCGATGTAGGCATCGAAGTCCTGATTCATGCCAACCATTGCTACACGTACCTGGGCAAGTGCTGGATGTCGCCGTACATGCGGTTGGAGCGGACCGCCGATGATTTCGGCAAGGACGTGTTCCGCGGCAGCCCTAACCGCGGCGGCTTGGATTACAGGGTCTGTCTGGAACAGTGGGAGCTGCTCGATGACAAGGCGCTGCTGGAGCCGGTGATCACGCTCAAGAATGCCGCCTTCTTTTACCTGGACGATATTCCGGCGCTCATTGATCTGGGCGTTCACTGCCTGAAGATCCAGGGGCGGGAGTATCCCGTGCCCTTAGTGGCAGGCATCGTGCGCTTCTACCGCGAGTTGATTGACACATACGTCGCGAAACCCGCCGAGCAGCCTTTCGATCTTGCGCCGTGGCGCATGCGTCTGGAAGCCATCCAAGCGGAGCGCGACAGCAAGCGCAGCAACATGACTTTGGTGCTGTTGAATGAAGCGCGCCAGCCGGTGCCGCACAGAACCTAGAGCGGGTTCAGCGTTGCTGTACTCTGCTCGTGTGGGGACGGGCGCCTCGCCCGTCCAAGCCGAGCGCAGCTCGGCAGCTGGCTGTGGTCACAGCAACTTTGTATTCGCTATAGCCGATCCGCGGATTGACAGTCTTTCCGCACCGTAGACCTCACTTGGACTCGAACGTCCAAGGTTACGGAATCTCATTGATGTAGATTCGGTAGGGAAAAGTTCTGTAACTCACTTCCCGGCTGTTGAAAGCCGTTGTGTCCGTAAGGTTAGATTGGAAATTCCATCTCATTTTGAATCACTTAAGGAGGGTCTTTGTGCGTAAGAAATTTGTGGCAGGTTTTCTTCTGTTACTCGTTCTGTTCCTCGCAATTCCGGCGCTCGCTGACCAGGTCGTCTTGAAGAACGGCGATCGGCTGACCGGCTCGATTACGAAGTCCGACGGTAAGCAACTCGTGATCAAGACCGACTACGCTGGCGACGTAACTGTGAAGTTCGACGCGATTCAAAGTCTAACGTCCGCGGGCGACCTTAACGTCACGCTGGGCGGCAAGACTGTGGTTGGTCCGGTGACCACGAGCGGCGACGATGTGATCGTTGCCACCAGGACCGCAGGTCCTGTGGAGGCGCCGAAGGCTTCTGTCACTTTGGTGCGTAGCCCGGCCGAGCAGGCGGCGTATGAAAAGAGCCTGCACCCAGGGTGGAGTGAGGGCTGGGCCGGTGGTCTGAATCTGGGCTTTGCCGTGACCCGTGGCAACAGCGAGACCAAGAACCTGAACATCGCTTTCAATGCCGCACGCACGGGATTCCACGACAAGCTGATCCTCTACACCAACTCGGTCTACGCGACCAACGATCTGCCGACGGCATCGCCTCACACCACCGCTAACTCGACAGGTGGAGGAGCACGCTACGACCACGATTTCTCCCCGAGTGCGTTCGGCTTTGGGAATGGCGATTTCCTTTCCAATTCGCTGCAAGACCTGAGTCTACGGTCCACGCTCGGCGGTGGTATTGGTATGCACGCGATCAAGAATGCTGCCACGACCCTCGATCTGATGGTCGGAGCAAACTACACGCATGAAAGCTATTCGTCTTTCACGATTCCGCCGCCTCCGACCGGTGGCACGTTCGTCGCCGCCAGGTCCGACAGCCTGGCGGGCTTGACATTGGGTGAGGCCTTCACGCACAAGGTCGGGAAGGGCACAGTCATCACGCAAAGCTTCTTCATCTACCCGGACCTAAGCGACACCTCGCAATACCGCGGCACATTCAACTTCGGTACGGTCACCAAGCTCAATAAGTGGCTGGGCTGGCAAAACTCGTTCGGAGATATTTATGTCAGCAACCCGCCTCCGACGACGAAAAAGAATGACCTGCAGTTGGCTACGGGTCTGAATATTTCCTTCAAGCACTAGCAGTTTGCTGAATCTTGGTCGCCCGCGGAGAGTGCGATCTCGGCGGCTAAAGGACTAAAAACAATGCAGTTATCGCAGCGCTGAAGCGCTGCGCCACCCCCACAATCTGGTGCTAGATCGAGTTTTTCGGCAGCCTGCTGGACGGTTAGCCAACCATCGAGAATTGCCCCCCCATACTGATGGCAGGCACGCAGTCGGGCTTTTCACAAGGCGAGGCTTTGCCGAGCGCTGGCTAGGGCAGCCGTAAGGTGTAGCGCATAAGTGTGATTGACCGGCAACCGGCTTCGAGATAAAGTTTCAAGGTCAAGGGCCCGTTTATTCCCTCCCCCCCTCGTTTTCGGTCGATGGCTTATATGCGCTCCGCCCAGCTTATGGTGTTGTTGTGTGCGCTGGCCGGCCTGGCTTGGGCGGCGGCGCCGCAATTTTCCGGGCAGAGGCGGGTCGGACTGACGAGCGGCGACCAGTGGGAGCCGGCGGTGGCGGCCGATGGTTCGGGACGGATCTACGTTCTTTATCCGCACTACGGAAGCGTGCCAGATTGCAAGCGCTGCCGTGTGCCCGCCATGCTGTTGGTGGCGAGCAATGACAACGGCAAGTCTTGGCAGACTCCGCAGGCGATACTGGAAACGAATTCGGGGCAGTTTGACGCCCAGATTGCCGTAGACCCAGCCGACCGGCACACCCTTTATGCGGCATGGCTGCAGAACGGCAAGCGCGTGGTCATTCTCGCGAAGTCGGTGGACTTCGGCGCCACGTGGGCTTTTGCGATTGCGGTTCGCAGCGAAGTGGAACTCGATAAACCGGCCCTGGCGGTGCGCGGACAGAGCGTCTACGTGGCGTTCAATCATGAAGAAGAGGTGTGGGTGGCGGCCTCGCAGGATGGGGGGCGCAGCTTTACGCCGACACGCGTGAATACTGAAAGCCGACCGGGATGGTCTCTGCTGGGCGCAGCCACAGTCGATCCCGCAGGCAACGCGTATCTGGCCTGGGCTTCCTACTCAAAAGCGGGAGGAGCGCGCGGCTCGGTGAACCTGTACGTGGCGAAGTCGGCGGATGGGGGCAAGGCCTGGAGTGCGACCCGACTCGACGTTTCCGCGGCAGCACCCGGCTGCGAGGATGAGGAATGCGGCGAGGGCTATCTGGGCGCGCAGGTCGCGCT
>JBEKFN010000364.1:0-4413 GCA_050013295.1 Terriglobales bacterium | reverse complement strand
CCAGCGCGGCCCGAATCGCCGCAACGATCGCTTCCGCCAGCCGGTCCATCCGCTCCTTCGATTCCGCTTCAATCATCACCCGCGCCAGCGCTTCCGTGCCGGAGTAGCGTACGACCACCCGGCCAACGCCGTCGAGTTCCCGCTCCGCCGCCGCAATCGCCGCTTGCACCGCCGGAATCTCGGCGAAGGGAGTCTTCTGCCGTACCCGCACATTCCGAATCGTCTGAGGAAACACCTTCAGATCGCTCACCAAATCGGCCAGCGGCTTGCCCGTCCGGGCCATGACTTCCAGCACCCGGAGCGCGGTCAGCAGTCCGTCGCCGGTGGTCGCTTCCCCATCGAGAAACAATATGTGGCCCGACTGTTCGCCGCCGAGCGTTGCTCCCACGCGCTGCATTTCTTCGAGCACGTACTTATCGCCGACATTGGCGCGCAGCATCCGAATCCCAGATCGCTTAAGCGCCAACTCCAGTCCCATATTCGACATGGTTGTCGCCACCACGGTGGCATTGGCGAGCGCACCGCGCGATTGCATTTCGCGCGCCGCCAGCAGCAGAACCGCATCCCCGTTTACCACTCGCCCATGGGCGTCGCAAAAAAGCGCGCGATCGGCGTCGCCATCGAAAGTCACGCCCGCATCGAAACGTCCACGGTTATCGCTCGCGGCAACAAAGCGCGCCACCATTTCCGGATGCAACGCGCCGCAATTCCCGTTGATGTTCTGTCCATCCGGCGCGGAGTGCAGAAAGGTCGTGCTGACCTTGAGCGCCCCGAACAACTCCGGAGCCTCCGCCGTCGCCGCGCCATTGGCGCAATCGACCGCCACGCGAAGCCGGCTCAAATCGGTGGAAACACTGCCCGCGAGCCAGCGAACATAATCGTGTCGCAGGCTTTGCTCGCCGGGAAGGCTCGAAGCCTCGAGAGTGGAATCCGGCGCCGGAACCGCATCCGAATCCAGCAGCGCGAAAATTTCTTTTTCAATCGCCAGTTCGCGCGCGTCCGGCAGTTTGTAGCCATTGCCGGAAAAAATTTTGATCCCGTTATCGGTCCAGGGATTGTGCGAAGCCGAAATCACCGCGCCGGCATCAAACCCCTGCGAGCGCGCCAGGAAGGCGACGCCCGGCGTGGTAATCACGCCCGCGCTGCGCGTTTCCACGCCCACCGACGCCAGCCCTTGCAGAAATCGGTCTGCAATCCATTGGCTGGAGACGCGCGTGTCCTGTCCAATCACCACCCGCGCTTGCGCCTTCACGCGCACCAGATCGTGCCCCAACGCCCGCCCAATTAAATAAACACTGTCGCGCGTCAGCGGGAACTCCTCTGCCACACCACGAATCCCGTCCGTACCGAAGAGTTGTCTGGTTTGCGTCATGCTCATGCTAAGGACTGCGGAAGAAAATGAAGCCTACTTTTTTTCGTCTCCCGCATGTTCCATGATAACCCTGTCAAGGCGCTCTTTTTCCTCGTCTTTATTGAGACTTTCGTTATGTCGTGGGCTATTGGCTGGCGAATCACGAGGTTGCGGATCACGTGCGGATTTCCACGGAATTCATGAAAAAACTGATAGCGAACCGAAAGGTCACATCTGTGGACATGATGTGTACGTGGTTGTGTACGTGGAACGACGACTCTTACTTATTGCTCACTTCCATTGTGCTTCCGAAAAATCGCCCAAAGTTTCCATCGCCAATTTTCGCATTGCTGGCGTCATCTGGTTCAGTCTGGCTGCGACTTGCTGGCATACCTCGTCCAGAACCCGGACATTGATGTCGTGCGGATTGCGCTTCTCGGCGTCCATTTTCGCTATCATCATTTTGTATTCTCTGGTCTGGCGCACGGGCTCGAAGTCGCCAGTGCGTTTTGCGGTATCTAAAGCCAGCACGATAGCGGCGGTCAGTTCAAGTGTGTCCCCCATGGCTCCCTCCTTTCTGCATTCAGCGGCCAAACATAAAGCATTCCCGCAAAAAAATCAAGCGAGTGCGAAAACTTTCGCCCGACGCTCGTTGCGCCATCTAAGGCGAACATCCTAACTCGATTGGCCTGCACAAACGGCACCTTGAAAGCAAAATGGAAATGCCTTACAAAGTCAAAACGGACGAGCGAATCCAGAGCCGCCGAAAAGGAGAGTTATGTTACCAGAGTTAACAGTACTGCGTGGATTGGGCGACAACTTGCGGGTTGCCCAGTCGTTGTTGAACGGCAACCCAACTGACACAGAGAAGCAGGAAGCGCTGATGCTTGTGAAATCAGTCGATCAGCACCTGCATGAAGTAATCCCTGTGTTGACGCGGGTGGTGTTGGACGTTAAGTGATGGTCATCGTAATTCCACCAAACAGCGAGTATGGCTCCATCTTCGCCAGTGCTGAACCCTCCGCAGGTTGGGAGCAACACAAAACACTTTGGCGTCGGCGTCACCACGAAGGCAGACGCATGGTCTTCGAGGCCGAGTGGGAACCAGTTTACTTCTTTCAAACGGAAACGGAGTCGGCAGACCAATTCCTCGAACGCATTTCGGATCGCTCTCACGGAATTATCGGGATCGTCCGGGTATGGCGTGATAAGAGGGTTCAGACTGTGGAGGTGAACATAACCACCGAAAGCATCCTCTCTGATAACGAACATAACCGCCAAGCCATAGCGTGTATGCTTCAGCACGGCTTGGATTGCGGTTTGCAGGACGGTGAGTTAAAGGTTGAATAACCACCGATGTACGAACAGCACCTTGAACTAAAAACGGGAACACTTTAAAACATTCAACAAGCAAGACGCACGTGGGTCCGGCGCATGGTGCTGCTGGAGATCGGCAGACAGAGTTTTTCTAACTGGATTACCTCACATGAAACAAAGCCGCCTCGTCCACAATTCAAGAGTGGGGTTGTATGAAAGAGATAAAGACAAGCGAAGATTTACCATTGCCGCTGACGGTGTGGCGAAAGCGGCACCGTTAGTTCAAAAGGTTCTTGAGGTAGTGCACGGTCAAGCCTACCCGGTGGGAATGATTGCGTTGTATGCCGCATTCTCAGAAGTTCTCGACGACAACTTTGGCAGTGACATCCACTTACCGGGCGAACAACACCGCCCGGTGAGTATGGTTGCCCAGCAGAGAATCAGGCATCCGCCCTGCTCCACGTCGTTGACAAGCTCAGCCCATGGGGCGTCAGGTGGCGTCCGATTCAATCTTCCGGCTTGAGGTTCTTTGCCATAAGAACCTCGTCGTCGTAGCGACCATCTTGCTTTAAGGCCTTCCTTTCGAGTCCATATTCCACGAAGCCCAGACGCGCATATAGCCGCCGCGCTTGTTCATTGTCGCTAACCACAGCCAGTTGGATCAGTTCGACGTGATGGCGTGCAGATTCGACCATGGTCTCGACCAGTCGCCGCCCAACCCCAGCCTTTCTTGTGCTAGGTCGAACGTACATGCCCACGAGCCGTCCCTTGTGAGCCTCTTTTTGTCCTTTGCCGATCAACAACCCGGCGATGCCGACGAGTTCCGAGCCGTCGAAAGCACCGAACACTTCGGAACCGCCAATCCGGTCGGAGAAGAACGTCAATGGTTGGGCATTTTCGGCGTCGAACGTGCTGCCGAATGCTTCTGGGTTGCATCGAAGGGCTTCCAATCGAATGTCGCGATACAAGGCGGCATCGGCTGGCGTTAAGCGCCGTATCTGAATCCGAGCGGCATCCACATTCCATTGGTAACGGAAACTTCAAATTAGGACAATACGCGGCTGCTGAACTCAGGGTGACCTTGCAGTCTGCTGAGCAGCCCCGAATACCGCCTCTGCGGGCGGTCATTATGGACGGCGATGCCACACCCGAACCTTCAGAGCACTGCGTCTATACTCACCAGATGCGGATGATCTCTGTGGTGCTGTTTCTAGTGGCGTCGTTATTCGCCGAGTCGGTGGCGGGGTTGAAATGGACGATGCCCACGGGATGGAAGACGGAAGGTGCGAGTCCGATGCGAGCCGCGACCTACACGATAGCGCCCGCAGCCGGAGACACGGCGAACGCCGAGTGCGTGGTCTATTTTTTCGGAGCCCAACAGGGCGGCAGTGTACAGGCGAATCTTGACCGCTGGAAGGGACAAATGGTCGCTCCGGGTGGCAAACCATCGGACGCGAAGATCGCGAAGCGGACGATTCACGGACTGGCGGTGACGACCATTGATGCGTCGGGCGACTATACGGGGATGGGCGGACCGATGGCGGCGTCGAAATCAGTGCAGAACAACTACCGACTGCTGGGAGCGATTATCGAGGGGCCGGGAGGGAACGTGTTCATCAAGTTTACCGGACCCGCGAAGACTATCGCGGTCAGCCAAGCCAAGTTCGAGCAATTACTGAACTCGTTCGAGAAAGAAAAATAGTTCTCCGCGCTTGGAGATTCAGATATGACTTTTCCCAGATTGT
>JBEKFN010000363.1:0-4420 GCA_050013295.1 Terriglobales bacterium | reverse complement strand
GGTTGAGGTCGGGCAGCGCGTTATTGACTTCATGCTTCACCTTGCCGAAGAAAACGCGCTGATACATCCACAACAGGTAGCAGGCGCTCCAGATCACGCCAGTCGCGGCCAGGACCCCATAGATCGGCCGCGCCTGGAATGCGCCGCTGAGCACCAGAAACTCGCCGATGAAACCGTTCAGCAACGGCAGTCCGACTGAGGCCAGCACGGTGACCAGAAAGAGGGTGGCGTACTTGGGCATGGGTGTCGCTAAGCCGCCAAAATCGGCGATCTCATAAGTGTGCCGGCGTTCGTAGAGGAGGCCCGCCAGCATAAAGAGTCCGCCGGTGGCGACGCCGTGAGCGAGCATGATGAAGACGGCTCCGTTCAGTCCGGCCGTCGTGAAACTGAAGATTCCGAGGACGACGAATCCGAGGTGGCTGATCGAAGAATACGCGATCAGCTTTTTCATATTCGGCTGCACCAGCGAGACCAGAGCGCCGTAGATGATGCCGATCAGCGCCAGCACCATGATCCAGGGGGCGTTGCGGTGCGCCTGTTCGGGAAACAGGCCGACATCGAAGCGCAGCAGGCCGTAGGTGCCCATCTTCAACAGCACTCCGGCCAGCAGCACCGACCCGGCGGTGGGCGCTTCCACGTGCGCGTCGGGCAGCCAGGTGTGCAGCGGGAAGATTGGGACCTTTACCGCAAAGGCGACGAAGAAGCCAAGGAACAACCACAGCGAGGCGGCTTCGAAACCGGGCACGCTGCCGCTGCGAATCGCGTTTTGGATGATCACAAAATCGAAGCTGCCAGTCTTCGCATATAGCCAGATAATCGCCGCCAGCATGAACGTCGAGCCGAGGAAGGTGAACAGGAAAAACTTCACCGCGGCGTAGACCTTGCGTCCATGGCCGTACATGCCGATCAGCAGCGCCATCGGAATCAGCGTCGCTTCCCAGAAGAAGTAGAACAGGAACAAATCGAGCGAGGTGAAAACGCCGATCAGCGCCGTCTCCAGGATCAGCAGCAGGATGAAGAATTCCTTCACCCTCTCGTGAATCGAAGTCCAGGAAATCAGCACACACAGGGGGGTGAGGAAGGTGGTCAGCACCACCAGCCAGACGGAAAATCCGTCAATGCCCATGTGGTAATGAATGTTGGGATTAGTGACCCAGACTTTGTCGATCTCGAACTTGAAAGCGCCGATCTCGCGATGCAGGTGTACCGGCAAATGCAGCGAGGCTACAAATGCGAGCAGGGAGACGACAAGCGCAAATAGCTTGATGTCACGATCGCGGCGCGGGATCAGCAGAATCAGCAGCCCGCCCCCGGCAGGAATGAAGGTCACCAGCGAAAGAATGAATGGACTGAGGGTTCCCACATTCATCGGACCCACACCCCCATCCAGATCATGTAGGCGATCACCACTGCCCCTCCAGCAGCCACCCAGCCGGCGTAGGAGCGCAGATTGCCGGATTGCATGTGGCGCACGTTGTCAGATACGTGGCGCGCAGCGCTGGCTGAGTTGTTCACCGTGGCATCGATCACGTTCTGGTCTACGCCATGCCAGAGAATTGCGGTCGAGCCGTCGATCAGCGGCTTCACGAACAGGACGTTGTAAAGCTCGTCGATGTAGTACTTGTGGGCGACAGCCTGGTAGAGCCCGCCGAGGCTGGCGGCGATGCGCGCGGGCAGTTGCGGACGGCGGAAATAGAGTGTCCAGGCGAGAAAAAGTCCAAGAAAGGCCGCACCGACGGAAATCAGCATGAGGAGGGTTTCAGTTCCTGTGCCGGCAGCCTCACCGGCGGTCTCGTGCGCCAGTTCCGCGACGCCTCCGCTCTGGAAAACCGGAGCAAGAAAATGTTCGAAGCGGCCACCGATGCCGATCCATCCCCCAACCAGTGACAGGAACGCCAGGACGACCAGCGGGCCCAGCATCACCCACGGGCTTTCGTGAGGGCCATGGCCGTGTCCATGATCGGAGTGATCGTGAGCGGCATGTGCGTTAGCTGACTGATCTGCCCCGTCGTTCGCATTACCGCCTCGGTAATCACGAAAGAACGTCAGGAACCACAGCCGGAACATGTAGAACGAGGTGATAAACGCGGTGATGATGCCGATCAGCCAAAACACCCAACTTCCGTACTCACTCGAATAGGCTTTCCACAGGATCTCGTCCTTGGAAAAAAATCCGGCAAAGGGCGGAAAGCCGGCGATCGCAAATGTCGCGATGGTCATGGTCAAGAAGGTCCAGGGCATGTACTGCCGGAGCCCGCCCATCTTTCGCATGTCCTGTTCGCCGCCGATGCCGTGAATTACCGAACCTGCCGCGAGGAATAACAGTCCCTTGAAGAAGGCGTGGGTCATCAGGTGGAAGATGCCCGCTGAAAACGCTCCCACGCCACAGGCCATGAACATATAGCCGAGCTGCGAGACGGTGGAGTAGGCCAGCACTTTCTTGATGTCGGTCTGGGCAATGCCGATGGTCGCCGCGAACAGAGCGGTGAGCGTTCCAATGATGGCGACCACCATCATCGCCATGGGCGCGCGCTCGAAAATAGCGGACGAGCGCGCCACCATATAAACGCCCGCCGTCACCATGGTCGCCGCATGGATCAATGCGGAGACCGGAGTGGGGCCTTCCATGGCGTCCGGCAGCCAGACATAAAGAGGAATCTGCGCCGACTTGCCAGCCGCGCCGACCATCAGCAGCAGACCGATTGCCGTGAGCAGGCCCACGCCCGCAGTCTCCGTCGGCAGCGTCTGCACCGCCGCAAACACGCGTGTGAAGTCGAGCGAGCCGAAGTGCTTGATCATCAGGAAGAGTGCGATCAGGAATCCAAAATCGCCAATCCGATTGACGATGAATGCCTTCTTGCCGGCCGCCGCCGCCGAGTCTTTTGTGAACCAGTAGCCGATCAGCAGATACGACGCCAGGCCCACGCCCTCCCAGCCGATGAACATGACCAGATAATTCTTCGCCAGCACCAGCGTCAGCATGAAGAACATGAACAGGTTCATGTACGACATGAAGCGGTAGTAGCCGTCGTCTTCCCACATATAGCCGACCGAGTAGATATGAATGAGGAAACCGACGCCGGTAACTACGAGCAGCATGACGAGCGATAACTGGTCGAGATAGAAACTGAAGTCAACTTGAAAGCTTCCCGACCGGATCCAGTGCGCGAGATCGCAGTAATAAGGAGCGGCCGCCGAAGAAAATCCCGCTGCCAGGCCCAACGCCATGACAAAGGCGGCGCCACAGAATACAAGCGCGACCGTCGATATCGCTTTCTTCGACCACTGCCGGCCAAAAAAGCCGTTGATCGCCGCCCCAGCGAGCGGAAGCAGCGGGACGAGCCAGAGATGCCCGACGAGCCAGAGATAAGGATTCGGCGTCATAGTTTGAGCAGGTTCACCTGGTCCACATTCAAAGTTTCACGCGTGCGATAAACCGCAATGATGATCGCCAGGCCAACCGCGGCCTCGGCGGCGGCCACTACCATCACGAAGAAGACGAAGACCTGACCGCTGAGCGCGTGCCATTGTGCGGCGAAGGCCACGAACGAAAGATTCACTCCATTCAGCATCAGCTCGATCGACATGAAAATCGTGATGATGTTGCGCTTGATCAGGAACCCGATCACTCCACAGACAAAAAGGAATCCGCTCAACAGTAGATAGTAGGAAAGAGGAACCATTCTTATCACACATCCTTTCTCGGGCCGCGGGCCACGGCTTCGGGCCGGCTGGCGAGCACGACCGCGCCCATGATAGCGATCAGGATCAGCACCGACGTGACTTCAAAGGGAAGCAGGAAATCATGGAAGAGAAGCTGCGCAATATCGTGGGGATCGCCCTTCAATGCGCCAATGGGAACCGCCCGCGTGTTGGAACGAAAGAGCAGCGTCCAGCCGACGAGCAGCGTGCCAATCAGCACTCCTGGAACGCCGAGCAGAATCGCGACCCGGCTGCCCTTGCTGCGTTCCTCTTTGCCGGCGTTGAGCAACATGATGGTAATCACAAACAACACCATGATCGCGCCGGCGTAGACGATCACTTGCACCGCAGCCACAAATTCCGCGCCTAACAGAAGATACTCGACGGCAAGCGAGGCCATCACCGCGATCAGTGAGAGCGCGCTGTTGATGGGATGGCTCTGCACCAGCAGGTTGACGGCCCCCGCCACGCAGATCGCTCCGAAGAAAAGAAATAAGATTAGATGAAGCATCTTTGCGAGTTCTCAGTTCCCAGTTCTCAGTTCTCAGTAAGCCCAGGGTTCAACTGAGAACCGAGAACTGAGAACTGCCTTTAAGCTCTCCACGCCACAATCAGCGCCGTTAGCACAATATTCGCAATCGCCAGGGGCAGCAGGATCTTCCACCCGAACGCCATGAGTTGGTCATAGCGAAGGCGCGGTAAAGTCCAGCGCACCCAG
>JBEKFN010000362.1:0-4421 GCA_050013295.1 Terriglobales bacterium | reverse complement strand
GGTTGGAAGAGGTTCTGGTCGTAACGAAAATCGATGAAAGACAGGCCGAGCCTGACCAGGCGGGCGCAGCGCGTGCCATCGATATCTTGGCCGAGCGCCTGCCGACGGTTCCCCCCAAGCCGGAAAATGCTGCGAAAGGCGCCGCGCCGGGCACTGCCTCGCCGGGGACGGTCGCGCCCGCGGCTGGAGCACCAACGACTGGAGCACCAACGATTGTCGCACCAAAAACTGTCGCACCAACGGCTGGCGCTCCAACCACCACCGGCGCCGCCGCCCAGCCAAAAGCCGCGCCCCCGGCAGCTTCCGCCAGCAGCGGCACCCCCGCCGCGCAAACAACGGTGAGCCCCGGGTCTTCTTCCGGAACTGGCTCCGGAACGTCCCCTGCAACTCCGGCAAGCGCCGCCGGAACCCGAGCTGTGAAAGCTTCCCCCAAGCCCGCGAAGGCCGCGGTCCAAACTCAGCCTCAACCTCAACCTCAGCCCAAACCGCAACCCGCCGCGCAGGATAGTCCGCACTAACGTGGCCATTACTTACACATCGGGAGAGCAGGTTGAAGTTTACCGTTTCAGTCTTCCTGCGACGATTCTGATTCCCCTGATCGCCGTTTTTATCCAAGCGTGGCTGCCGCTGCGATTTCATTTTTTTACGATCTTCGATCTTCCGCTGCTGGTCGTGATCGGTTTCGCGACGGCGCGGCGCAATCCGCTGGCGGGCCTGGTCACGGGCGGTTTGATCGGTATTCTGCAAGACGCGCTGACCCACCAGCCCATCGGGCTCTACGGAATTTCAAAGACGGTGGTAGGATTCGGCGCATCTTCGCTCGGCATCAAGCTGGACGTGGAAAATGTCGGCGCCCGTTTCCTGCTTACGATTTTCTTCTACGTGGTGCACGAAGTTGTCTACTTCATGATCGCCCGTGGCCTGGTCGGGTTGCGCATGGCGTGGAGCTGGCCACACGAACTTCTGTCGGGCGTAGCGAACGCGCTATTGGGCGTCCTGATCTTCATGTTGCTCGACCGAGTCAAGCAGCGAACGTAACGTAGGGACAGCCGCCCCGGCTGTCCAGGCGAGCGCAGCTCGCCTCGGTTTTCGTTTGTCTATCCTGCAATCAAGAGAATGGGCGGGGCTTCGCCCCGCTGGACAGCCGAGGGCGGCTGTCCCTACGTGAACGTCGCGATCGCGTAAGCCGCCGCAGCCGCCGCCAGAGTAGATAAGAGATTCACCGTTTGGTTGCTGATCCAGCCGCGCCGTTGCAGGGTGGCGCCGAGAATGCTGTCGATGAGCATTCCGGCGAATCCGCTGGCGACCGGAATCCAGAGCTGGGACGGAAGAAGCATCCCGCCCACCGTTGCCACCACCGCCATCGCCAGACCCGCCGCCAAGCCTGAGATGGTTCCGGGAATCGTGATGCCGCCGTCGGTCCCCGCTGGGACGCGTTCCCAGGTTGTGATCATTCGCGCGTCCGGCCCGCGGTATTGCCCAATTTCGCTGGCCACGGTATCAGTAGCGGCTTCTGCGAGAGCTGCCACTGCTGCGACCAGCCAAATCCGATTTCCGGTGGCGCTGAAAACGATGGAACCGAGCGCAGTTACTGCCAGATTCGCCAGCACCTGCCAGGCATTCCGGCCTTCCCTGCGCTCGGCGAGCCCGAGTGCCAGCTTACAACGGTATCCGAGGCGGGTGGATACCCAGGTCATCAGAAACAAGGTTGTGAGCGCGACGAAAGCCGTGGGGCCGGCGCCGGCAAAAAGCAGGAAACCGGCGAGACCCCCCGCCAGAGCTCCGGAGCGATTGACGCCACGCACGGCTCGAGCCAGCACCGCGAAGCCCAACGTCACGGCGGCAGCGATCGCCAGCCGCTCCGGGGATGACGCCCAGCCGTGTGCTAGAAAAGAGTTCAGCATTTTCGAAGGCAGCTTTTAAACTCTCAGTTATCAGTTATCAGTAGAATCTCGCTCCCTGACAACTGATAACTGACAACTGATAACTGAGAGCAGACAGCTGATCTGCACGATCCGCGTTCGATAACACTATAACCGGGGTCAGGCGGCAGCCGACCCCGCCATGTAGTGCTTGACCTTTGGATTCGCCCGTAATCTGGCAGCTGCAACCCCTCCCGATTTAGGCTACACTTCTGTACGCTCGGTGAGGTTCGAGCATCTGAAGACTTTGCGGTGGCGCGGTTTGCCGCGTCTGCCGATGATGAAAGAGACGGGGCAAGCCTCGTCTCCGCTTCGTTTCTGCAATGGGGTGAAACCAATGGCGGCCTCAGTCTGGTCTGGATATCTTACGTTCGGATTAATCTCGATGCCGGTGCGTCTGTTCTCGGGCGCGCGCTCGAGCGGCATCTCGTTCAACCAGCTTCATCGCACGGACCACCATCGGGTGAAGCAGCAACTCATCTGCCCGGCGGATAATCAGGTTCTTGAGCGCAGCGACATCGTCAAGGGCTATGAGTATCGTAAGGACGAATATGTCATTATCGATCCGGAAGAGATTAAGAAGATCGAGCCGAAGACTGCGAAGACGATGGAAATTCTAGAATTCGTGAAGTCGAGCGAAGTGGACCCGGTGTATTTCGAGTCGTCGTATTACATGGTTCCCGAGGAAGCCGGCCGCCGTCCCTATGCCCTGCTGACCAAAGCGCTGGAGGAAAGTGAATACGTCGCCATCGCCAAACTCACGATGCACAACCGCGAATACACGGTTTTTCTGCGCCCGCACAAAGGCGGAATGATGCTGCACACCATGTATTACGCCGATGAAGTGCGCGAAGTGGAATCGTTTGGCGCTCCCGATGTGGAGATTAAAGAAGCCGAGATTAAAGTCGCCCATCAACTGATTGAGGCGCTGGCGGGGGAGTGGGATCCGGAGAAATATCACGATACCTTTCAGGAGAATCTGAAAAAGCTGATTGAGACGAAGCTGGAAGGCGGCGAAGTGCAGGCCGTTGAACAGCCGAAGAAGCTGGCTCCGGTGGTGGATTTGATGGCGGCGCTGAAGGAAAGCCTGGCGCAAACGAAGAAGCCGAGCGGCTCGGAAAAAGTTGCGGAGATGCCGGATAAGAGTCAATCGAAGACACGCCGCGGGCGGGCGTGAAAGCGGCCAGGTTTCAACGGTTCGGAGATTCGGCGTTGAAAGTCGCGGTCGGGTTTCACCTTGAGAGCTGCCTTTCTGGGTATTAGTTTGAACTCGACCGTGCGGACAGGGCTGGCAGATTCCACGTATCGGGCGCCGACCCGGGGGATTTTGAGTGTAATCGCGATTTTTCGCCAGTCTGCCAATTCCCAAGGGTGCACTATGGTGCCGTGTTTAGGGTTCGATGGGGAATTCCGCGTTAGACCGCAGAGAGGGCGGAGCATGTCGAAGACGGCGTATCTGGCCATTTTCTTGTTCCTCGGCATCTCTTTGCTCTTTTCAGAAGATACCAAGTTCGAGGGCGTCAAAATTCGCCGGCACAAGAGCGCAGAAAAGCGGGAACTGGTGGATAAGATCGGCGTACTCAGCTTTGAAGATGACGGTCAGAAACTGACATTTCGCAGTGGTGCAGGCGATCAGTTCGCTATTCCATATTCCGACATCACCAAGGTTGTCTTCGATACGGATACGCACGGGGCCGCGTGGATTGCGAGCGTTCATGTACATGATCGCTGGCTCTACCTGGAGTACCGTCAAGGGGACCATTCGGAGAAGGTGCTGCTGGTCGTGCCGAGATCCATTTACGATAAGGCGACCGCCAAAAGCCAAAGTCTGTTTGGCGAACGCGTGACGATTGCGAATTATCCCGAAAAGGGAGAGTCGATTGTCGACAAGGACGGTGACATGGACAAGAGCCGTATCCCGGATTGGAAGTCCAAGTATTCGGTCAAGCTTGACCGGACGGCTCATCCATTGCCTGAGGTGAAGTCAGATAAGGCAACCATTCTTGTCGTCTGTCCCCCGCTAACTGCGCGCGAAACCGGCTATGGGGCCAAGTCCAAGCTGCATGCCAATGGCAAGGTCGTCGCCGTAAACGAGATGGGTACGTATAGCATTGCCTACGTCGATCCGGGAAAATATTGGCTCATTGCACAGTCCCAAAATGCGAACGGATTTGAGATGGATCTCGAAGCCGGTAAGACGTATTACTTCATCCAGGAAATGGTCATAGGAGCCGGGGGAAGAATCCTGACGATGCTCTCTCGCAACAGCCCCGAGGTCGTCATGTACCTCGTGGATGGTGCTTACCTCTCCGATTGGAAGCGATTGAATTAGGGTTTTCAGTCGCGTTCCCTACGCATTTCTTCGCGCAAAAGACGTTCCTTCCCGCATTACGCCAGATTGCCGAACAGGCGATGTCACAAGTGCGCGCCGTTTGTTCGCCCCTTCGTTGCGTCCAAAACTCCTGCTACGACCTGATTGTAGCGGCCCCAATGGATAGC
>JBEKFN010000361.1:0-4479 GCA_050013295.1 Terriglobales bacterium | reverse complement strand
GGTCGGGCAGCACGACCTTGGGCGCGTCGGCTTTGATGGGTCCTTCCGGCATTCCCGCCAGCGCCTGCTGCACCATGCCAATCGATTCCCGCAACTCCTCGACGCGGCAAATGTATCGTGCGAATACATCGCCTTCGGTGCGGACCGGCACCTTGAATTTGAAGTTCTCGTATCCGCTGTAAGGCGCATCGCGGCGCAGGTCAATGTCGACCCCGCTGGCACGCAATGTTGGACCGCCTGCGCCCAGAGCAATCGCGTCTTCCGCGCTCAGGCGGGCGATGCCCTTGGTGCGCATCGTGAAAATCGGATTCCCGGTCAGCAGGTTTTCATATTCATCCACGTTCCCGGGAAAGCGGTCGGCGAATTTCTTGATCTTCTCGAACAATCCCAGCGGCGGCTCCAGCGCCAACCCGCCAATGCGGAAATACGACGTCATCATTCGCTGCCCGCTGACCATCTCGAAGAAGCGCAGAATGTCTTCGCGCTCGCGGAAGCAATAGAGAAAGACCGTCATCGCGCCCAGGTCCATGGCGGACGATCCCAGCCAGACCAAGTGCGAATTGATGCGGGTCAACTCATTCATCAGAACCCGTATCCACTGTGCTTTCGGCGGAATCTCCAGTCCCAACAGCCGCTCCACGGCCAGGCAGTAGGCAAGATTGTTGGTCAGGGGGCAGAGGTAATCGATGCGATCGGTCAGGGGCACCACTTGCTGGTAGAACTTGGCTTCGCAGGTTTTCTCGATGCCCGTGTGCAGGTAGCCGATCTCCGGCCTGAGCCGCACTATGCTTTCCCCTTCAATTTCCAGCACCAGCCGCAGAACCCCGTGCGTCGAGGGGTGTTGCGGTCCCATGTTCAGGACCAGCGTGCCATCCTGGCCGGGCTCAGCGACAGTAGGGGGGAATTGCGCCATGACCTAACGGTAACCTTCCACCGGGTAGTCCTTGCGCAGCGGATGGCCTTCCCAGTCATCGGGCATCATGATGCGTTTCAGATTGGGATGTCCGGTGAAGCGCACGCCAAACAAATCGAACACTTCGCGCTCAAAGAAATTGGCCGAGGGCCAGACCGAAGTAACCGATTCGATCGCCGCGCTGGAACCGTCAAGGCGCGCTTTCAAACGCACCCGTTCTTTATGGGGAATCGAAAGCAGATGGTAAACCACCTCAAAGCGCGGCTCTGAGGGATACCAATCCACGCAGGTGAGATCGCATAAATAATTGAAGGGGCAATCCGCGGAGTCGCGCAAGAGGGCGCAAGCCTCGCGGATTGCGTCCTTTTCGACCCAGATCGTAAGCTCCTCGCGATCGAATTTCGCCGCCTCCACCACGGAGGCATTCCATGCCACCAGGCGGCCCAAGGCGGGATGCGACTTCAACTCCTCTATATTGGTGATGGGCGGAGCCAGCGGCATCAGACATCTCCCCGCTTGGCGGCCGCGGGCCCCCAATCGATGACGCCTTTTTCCCATACATAGAAAAGCCCGACCAGCACGATGGCGATGTACACCATCATCTCCCAGAAACCAAACATCTTCAGTTCGCGCAGGATGACCGCCCAGGGGTAAAGGAAGACGGCCTCCACGTCGAACAATATAAAGAGCATGGCAACCAGGTAAAACTTGACGGAGAATCTTCTCCGAGCATCGCCGATGGGCTCGACCCCGCACTCATAGGGGGACATCTTGGCCAGACCAGGCTTATGCCGGCCAACCAACTGGGAAAGGATCACAATCGCGCCCGCAAGGGCTGTGGCGATGCCGAAATGCATCAGGAGGGGAAGGTAGCGGGCGAAATAATTGTCCGGCATAGGAGGGAGCTATATATAATTTCGGTCAGCACAACAGTAGACGTTCTAGATTAGTTTTGACGGGCGGAAGTGTCAAGCTAAGTACGCATTTTAACAGTAGTTTTATCCGGTGGAACCTGTCTCTTGGACACGAAAACGACAGCACCGGGGAGACCCTGTATCGCATGATCTTTGGGTTTAATACCGACATTCGGCACGAAGACACGATCTACCACGTGCAGAGCGAAGCGCGCGAAGGCGAGCAGTTGCTGCAGACGCAAGTCTTCGTTCGGGGCCGCTGCATCGGGAAGCGCGCCGTTCCCTATGGCTCCGACGCGGCGGAGGGCGCAATCAGATCTCAGGACGACTCTCCGAACATATTCCCGAACCTATCCCCGAAAAACGATCAGGATAAAGAGAAAATGCTGCGCGAGCTGCATCGCGAGGTGCTCGACGCTATCCGCGGTGGCAAGCTCGATTCCATTTTCGACAAGCGGGAGACACCGGAAACGCTGGCGGCGGTGAAAGAGCTTGACCTCGAGTGGATCAATGCCAGGTCCGTGCATTCGAGCGGCGCTTTAACGATACAGATCCGAGTTACCGACGGCGGCGCCACGGTCGAAGGCGCTCGGCTCACACTCCGCCTCGCCCGGCCAGACTCCGCGCCCTACTACGCGCAGGTTCTCACCGACGCCCAGGGCAACGCCGAGATGAACGTTCAGGTGGATGAACAGTCACTGGCTGATTCCTCCGTGCTTGTGCAAGCGAATTTCGACGGACGAACTGCCACCCGTAAGTTCCAGCTGCGCGCCGCGATCTAGATTGACGGGCGTTTGATAAACACGACGTGAGCCACGCCGCAGAAACCGACTAAAACGGCGTCGGAGGGCCCCCCATTCTATGCCGAACCAATCGCTTAGGCTGTTCAGCGGAAGGCACTTCTCCGAAGTCGAGCAAATACAGACCGCACAACTCGAAAGCAAGGTAAAAACGGAGGATGAGGACTTCGTGCTGAACGTCAACGAAGATGAATATATAGCGCACCTTGTTTCAGAATTTGCAATTGACCCACTCGAGTTTAATTTCGAGGCAGCCCACGCGACCGACGAGGAGAAGCTGATACCCGCTGAGCGCTTCCCCCCAACGTCGATCGTCTCGCGCGGCCGAAGCTATCCCAAACAGGTCTTTACTTTTCACATTCCGTTCTTCGGAACAGTAGGCCTCCTAAATGTCGCGCCAAACCCGTCGCTGGCTGCAAATCCGCTTGTCACCGTGAACACCGACACGAAAATCGTGAGCTTTGATGCGGTGAGATTCACGGACAGCGTGGACCAAGTCAACGGTACCTACGACGCCTTTGTTCGGGATGTAAAAATCCAATTGCAAAATCTAAAATCGAATGTCGATCGATTCAACAACGATCTTCGCACGCGGGCTAGGCAGGTTTTTGATAAGCGCAAAGCCGAGCTGAAAAAGAAGGCCGAACTCCGCGCTGCGCTCAGAGTTCCGATCCGCCGGAGCGCTGCACCGTCAACTTTCGCAGTGCCGGTGAAGTCACCGAAGCGAATTGTCCCGCGGCCGACGGCCGCCGGCGAAGCCTATAGGATCGATCCTACCCTTGACGCGACGTTGTACCAGGAAATACTGCAACTACTTCATGATTTTGGAAAACAACTCGAGAGGCTTCCGGACACGTATAAGAATAAAGACGAGGAAACGCTCCGCGACCATTTTCTACTGGTTCTGCAGCCACACTTTGGGCTGGACGGGAGCGCTACCGGCGAAACGTTCAACGCGGCAGGCAAAACCGACATACTTATCAGATACCAGAACCAGAATCTGTTCGTCGCGGAATTCAAGTTCTGGCGCGGACAAAAACAGCATTTTGACACAATTGACCAGCTACTCTCGTACCTTACTTGGCGCGACTCCAAAACCGCAATCGTGTATTTCGTCGACGGCAAAGAGATCGTCCCGCCACTAAAGGCAATTGAGGTTCATACGCCAGAACATCCCTGCTACGTCGCTCTCCAGCAGAGGAAAGAGCAATCTTGGTTCATGTACGATTTTCATCTCACGGGCGACCTTGAGAAAAAGTTCCAGTTGGCAATCTTGTGTTTCCACTTGCCACAGAAGGGTAGCGGCCCCTCCCCATGCGACAATTGAAGCGATGAACTTGACCATCAATGGCGAGAAGCAGCCCTGTCCAGACAAGACCCTTGCCGCGCTCGTCGAGCGGCTCGGCATGAAGCCGGACCGGCTGGCGATCGAACTGAACCGCGAGATCGTGCCCCGCGACCAATGGCCGCAGACTCCACTGCACGATGGAGACCAGCTGGAGATCGTCCACTTCGTCGGGGGCGGATCGGAATACGCTCGGCTTAGCCCTCACGCACACTCTTCAGCGCTGCGATAGGTGGCTTGTTTCACTCTACTTGACATCTCCGCAGGCCGGGCCCAGGTATTTGGAGCTGAAGGTGAAGTTCATGTTCATGGTATGACCGTTGGCGTTGGTGGCCGACTGCATCTGCATCGTGCCCTTGACGTGATCGGAACCGACAGTCTCCAGCACCAGCGTTCCATCGGTCGAAGCCTGCTTTTCTTCACAGTGAATTTTCACTTCCAGCTTGCTGCCCGTGGAATTCACGACGGTGCGGGTACAGTCCCCGCGGTTGTTGCTGAAAGCAGAGT
>JBEKFN010000360.1:0-4487 GCA_050013295.1 Terriglobales bacterium | reverse complement strand
TCAATAACACGCTGCCCGACCTCAACCCGCGTGAGAAGGCGGCACTTTGGCCGATTGCGATTGCCGCTCTGGTGATGGGTGTTGCGCCCCTGGTGTGGCTCAGCGCGATTGATCCGGCGGTGCGAGCGGCTCTCGCCCCCTTCACCCAATTGGCCAGCAGGATGGTGGGCCAATGATGGGGGTAATGATAGCGACGATGACGGCGTTCGCGCATTCATTGTCCGGTCTCCTGGCGCAGTTTCAGACTTACACGTCGCCGCCAGGCGCCGACTACATGCGCATCCTGCCGGAGTTGGTGCTGTCGATCTTCGGCATGCTGATCATGGTCGTCGACCCTCTGCTCGACGAAGAAAGCAGTCACCAG
The DNA here is from genome assembly GCA_050013295.1 of Terriglobales bacterium. Taxonomy (GTDB): domain Bacteria; phylum Acidobacteriota; class Terriglobia; order Terriglobales; family Acidobacteriaceae; genus Acidiflorens. The sequence continues at coordinate 4,123 of JBEKFN010000360.1, read as the reverse complement.
GCGCTTGGCACGATCGCGCTGATCGGCACCCTGGCCGCGCTGGCATCGACGATCTGGATGGCGCAGTATCCCGGAACCGCTTTCTGGAACATGGTTCGGGTGGAAGACTTCAGCGTCTATTTTCACTTCCTCGTCATCGCGATTGCGGCGGTGGTCATTCTCAGTTCTTTCGAATACTTGCGAGTGCAGCGCATCCGCGCCGGGGAGTACTACGGGCTCATCCTGTTTGGCACGGTTGGCATGTGTTTGATGTCGTCGGCGATCGAACTCGTACTTATCTTTATTGCCCTGGAAATCTCGTCGATCTCGACCTACGTGCTAGCGGGCTTTCGGCGGCGCGACGCCTCGAGCAGCGAATCGTCGCTGAAGTACTTTCTGCTGGGATCGTTCGCCACGGCGTTCTTCCTCTACGGCGTCGCGCTCATGTTCGGCGCAACCGGTTCCACCAACATTGACGCAATCAGCCAGGCGCTGCATTCCGGCGGCGCACCTGTACCGGTTCTGGCGTATGTTGCGACGGCGTTTATGTTCGTGGGCTTGGGCTTCAAGGTCGCCTCTGCACCCTTCCATGTATGGACTCCTGACGTCTACGAAGGAGCCCCGGCTCCGGTCGTCGGCCTGATGTCGACCGGCCCCAAAGCGGCGGCGTTCGCGGTTTTGCTGCGCGTAATGTTCGAAGCGAACGCACCCGGACGCTTCTGGCTGATCTGGGTCTCGGCCGCGCTCTCCATGACGCTGGGAAATGTATGCGCCCTGGTGCAGGACAACGTCAAGCGCCTGCTCGCCTATTCCTCGATCGCTCACGCCGGGTATCTGCTGGTCGCGTTTGCTGCACAACCTGCGCTAGGCGCGTCCGCGGCGATGTTCTACACCGCCGCCTATGCGGCGATGAACGTCGGAGCATTTGCCGTGGTCAGCCACTTCGCGAACGCGGGCGAAAAGTACGTCACGCTCGAAGATTACGCGGGCCTCGGCAGGAAGTCCCCTGTGCTGGCCGCGACTTTCACCTTCTTCCTGATGTCTTTGATCGGCATCCCGATCACGGGTGGATTCTTCGCGAAGTTCTACGTATTAAGTGCCGCGCTCAAGTCGAATCTGGTTGGCTTGGCGATCATTCTGGTGCTGAATGGCGCCGTGGGCGCCTATTATTACCTGCGCATTATCGTCATGATGTACATGCGTGAACCACGGGGCGAGGTTCCCGTCGCGCCAGTGCCCGTCGCGGCAGGACTCGCCATTGCGGTTTGCGTGCTGCTTACGCTTTACCTCGGGGTGCTGCCGGGACGCGTACTCGACTACGCCTCCCAATCCGCCCGGCAACTCGTCAGCGATACGGTGGCCCCGACGGCATCGTCAGTTTTTCCGGCGACAGAGCCGTAGTTTTTATTTGCCAACCGGATAACGAGAAAACGAGAAAGAGAACACTGGTACGAGCCAGCTTCGAGGCTTGAGCAAACGCAATCGCTATAATTTGTAGGTTCTCCTGAACTCTGCGCGGGGCTCGGGTTCTAACTTCAGTAGTGAGTGCATACAGCGTTAAGAAGCCGGGCTCCTGCGGCGATTGACAATCGCCGTCCGAGGCGGCATTATTAGCTACACGAATTTTTCCCGGTAATTGTTTACCCCAGGGGCGGGAGGTTTCATGATGCAGTTTCTTCGCAAGGTTTGCACGGACGATCAAGGGCAGGATATCGCTGAATATGCCGTCATGCTCGCCGTCATCCTGGTATTGGTGATCGGCACTGTGCGTCTGATCGGGGGCAACGCCAACAACGCGTTCTCCAGTGTTGCCAGTTCTCTAGGGACGCCGTAATCCCGGTTCGACCGGTTTTGGAAGGCAGCGGTATTTCAAGAGTTACGGTTCAATATCTCTATGACTCGATTTAGCATCTTCCGCCTGTTTAGCCGCTATTGGTTTCCATTCGCGGCGGAAGTGCAGAATCGCAGCCAGTCACCAGGGCAATAGAGACAGCTCAAAGATTCCGCCAAAGCCGCGATAGAATCGCGGCTTTTGTTTTTTGCCGGCAAATAGAAAGGTAATCGCCATGATCGTGAACATGTCCGACAGCGCCACCGACGAGCAGATCGACCATATCATTCAACGCATCCGCGAAGCCGGATACCAACCCCACGTCACGCGTGGTACCGAGCGCACCATCGTTGCGGCGGTCGGCAGCGGTGGGCGCCGCCATGAAATCGAGGCGCTTTCGGTCGCGCCCGGGGTGGATAACGTGGTCGCGATCGCCCAGCCCTTTAAGCTCGTCAGCCGTCAAACGCGGCCGCAGCCCTCGGTGGTCGACGTTAGTGGAGTAAAAATCGGCGGCCCCGAAGTGGTCGTGATCGCCGGTCCCTGCTCGGTGGAATCGCGCGAGCAAATGCTGGAGACTGCGCAAGCGGTGAAGCGCGCAGGCGCGACCATGCTGCGCGGCGGAGCCTACAAACCGCGGAGCTCCCCGTATGAGTTCCAGGGCTTGGGAATTGAAGCGCTGAAGATTTTGCGCGAAGCTCGCGAACTCACTGGCCTCCCGGTCGTGACCGAGGTCATGAGTACGGAAGACGTGGACCTGATCTGTGAATACGCCGATATGCTTCAGGTGGGCGCGCGCAACATGCAGAACTTCGCGTTGCTGCGCAGGCTGGCGACCGTCAAGAAGCCGATTCTGCTCAAGCGCGGCCCCTCGGCCACGGTCAAGGAGTGGCTGCTGGCAGCGGAATACCTGCTTTCCGGAGGCAACGATCAGGTCGCCCTTTGCGAGCGTGGAATTAAGACTTTCGAAACTGCCACGCGCAACACTTTCGATCTTTCCGCCGTCGCTCTCGCCAAAGAACTTTCGCACCTGCCGGTAGTGGCCGATCCGTCGCATGGCACCGGCAAGCAAAGCCTGATTGCAGCGGTTTCGCGCGCTGCGATTGCCGTTGGAGCGGACGCCATCATTGTCGAGGTGCATCCTTGTCCGGAGCGCGCGCTTTCTGACGGGCCCCAGTCTCTCGATATCCCACAGTTCGAGCGCATGATGCGCGGATTGAGCGCCCCTTTACGTCCCGTGCTTGCTCCGGCGCAGGCGTGCTAACCTGATTTCTTGTGGCCCCGTCGTTCAACGGATAGGACTTCAGTTTCCTAAACTGAATATGCAGGTTCGATTCCTGCCGGGGCTACCAGCCATCATCGGCTCGAGGGGTTCACCCCTGCCGCGCCGAAGGTACACTTTCTTACATCCCACTTACTTCGCTTCATACGGTTCCATTTATAATCAACGGTCCGGCTCACCACTGTAGTTTCAGCGGTACCAATTTCGGCAACACAAGGCGAAAACGTGCTCGATTTCTTAGGCGACCTCAGACGAACTCATATGTGCGGCGCTCTTCGGCTCTCCGATGCTGGCAAGAAAGTTGTGCTCATGGGATGGTGCAACCGGCGGCGCGACCTTGGCCAAATCATCTTCGTCGACCTGCGCGACCGCACCGGCGTGACCCAAGTCGTGTTCAACTACGAACTGAGCGCCTCCGTTCACGAGAAAGCGGAAGCGCTGCGCAACGAGTTCGTGATCGCCGCCATCGGCACGGTCAAGCGCCGCGATGCCGACACCATCAATCCCAATATCCCCACCGGCGAAGTCGAACTGGTGGTGGAAGAGCTGCGCATTCTAAATGTGTCGAAGCCGCTCCCCTTTCTGCCTTCGGACACGGTGCTCGCGAACGAGGAAATGCGCTTGAAATATCGCTACATCGACCTGCGCCGCGACGCTATGCAGTTCAACATCGAGTTGCGACACAAAGTGGCCCTCGCCATCCGCGACAACCTGGCTTCGCAGGGCTTCTTCGAGATCGAAACGCCGTTCATGACCCGCTCCACGCCCGAGGGCGCGCGCGATTATCTCGTCCCCAGCCGCGTGCAGCCGGGAATGTTCTACGCCCTGCCGCAATCGCCGCAACTGTTCAAGCAGATCCTGATGATCTCGGGCTTCGATAAATATTTCCAGATCGTGCGCTGCTTCCGCGACGAAGATCTGCGCGCCGACCGCCAGCCCGAATTCACCCAGATCGATCTCGAGATGTCGTATCCCCAGCCGGAGCGGGTTTGGGAAGTGGTGGAGGGCTTTCTGACCGCGGCTTTCAAAGCCGC